>NZ_LWFX01000935.1:0-5497 GCF_001635175.1 Alcanivorax sp. HI0083
GACGCCGATGCCATCGGCCAGGAACCGCTGGAGCTGGATTTTGCGCCCGCCAATGACGACGGCAGCGTGCGCGACGATGACCTGAACACCGTCCTGGAAACCATTTTCGACCCGGAAATTCCGGTGAGCATCATGGCGCTGGGTCTGGTCTACGGCTGCGATGTCATCCAGCGAGACGGGCAAAACGTGGTGCAGGTACGCATGACCCTGACCGCCCCCAACTGCGGCATGGGCCCGGTGCTGGTGGGCGACGTGGAAGACCGGCTCGGCAAAGTCCCCAACGTGGACAAGGTGGAAGTGGCCCTGGTGTTCGACCCGCCCTGGAGCCGCGAGATGATCAGCGAAGAAGCCCAGCTCGAACTGGGGATGTTCTGACGAGGGTCAGACGTCAGAAGTCGGACGTCTGATGCTGAACCTCAGTTGCCGGTATTTTTTTAGCGTCCGACGTCCGACTTCAGACGTCCGACCACGGAGCTCAACGACGTGCCTTTCGATATTCGCAGCATCAAACTTGGCAAGGACGTGACCGCCGAGGACATTGCCGAGGATCTGGAATTTCTGGATGACTGGGAAGAGCGGTATCGCTATATCATCGACCTGGGCAAGCAGCTGCCCGGCTTGCCCGATGAGCTGAAAACCGAAGACCGTTTTGTGCGCGGCTGCCAGAGCCAGGTGTGGTTGGAAACCGATTACGACAGGGATGCCGACACCCTGTATCTGGCAGTGGATTCCGATGCGCTGATCGTGAAAGGGCTGGCGGCCATCGTGCTGTCGGCGCTCAATCAGCAATCCCCCCAGGGCATTCATGACTACGACATGGACGGCTTCTTCGACCGTATCGACCTGCTCGGCCACCTGAGCCCCACCCGTGGCAACGGCCTGCGCGCCATGGTCGCCAAGATCAAACAACAGGCCGCCCAGCTGGCCGCCTGAACTGCGACCCCTTTCTCCGTAGGAGCGGCGCTCGAGCCGCGAACCTGCTTGCCAGAGCCTTCCGGGTGCGGTTCGCGCCTCAAGAGGCACTCCTACAAAATCAAGCCGCCACCTGTAGATCGTGCGGTTACGAAGGGGACCCAGCGCCTGTCCTGACTTTTCGCGGCGGAACCACCGCTCCTACAAAAACCTAACCCACGTCCTGGTTCGCCAGGCACTGCGAGTGCAGCTGAAACAGAAAACGGCATTCGCCACTCTGCGTACCATCCTCTGCCGCAATCTCTTCCGCGGCCAATAATTGCGCCGTTTCCTGAAAGTGCTCGGCCAGGCCTTTAACCGCCCCCAGAATCATCGGCGCCATATTACGGTGTGAAAGGTAGTGAATTTCCAGCGTGTCTTCACCGCACTGGCGGACCTGAATATTCGGCGCACTGGCGGCCGGGTCCTTGAGTTTCAGCACCCGCTCATGGATGGTCTGCATATTCAGCAGCAGCGCCTGGGTGCCCCAATCCGCCGGAATCATGGCCTGGTACATGCGCACCAGCGGGCCAATGACCCACTCACCAAAATCCGCCAGCAAGTCCTCCCGGCGCAGGCCGGTGGCATTCACTGCCGCCTCCAGCAGCGCCTCCATTTCCGCATCCGGGTACAGGGCCACCGGCAGGTAGGTTTTTCCGTCAAGCCCGGCACCGGCAATCACATCGCCCCAGGCATCCGCACCGAGAAATTCATCCAGGTAAGTTTTGAAGTTGGAAACGATGACACCATGCATGGCACGTCCTCGCGATCAGTGCGGTTAATCCTCGCTGAGAACAAAGCAAAAGCCATACCGGAAAAAGGACCTCTTAGCGGCCCGGAAACACCGCCGGGCAAGGCTCGCCCGGGCGGTGGGGACAACACAGTGCCGGAAACCGTCACATTCTTCCCCGGACGGTCCCCGGTCGCTGCTGTCAGGCGGACACGGTACGCAGTCGCGACACCGCGTCGGTCACCGACGCGATGGCGCGCTCGATATCCTCAGCCGTGGTAAAACGCCCCACGGAAAAACGTACCGACCCATGGGCCAGCGCATCTTCAACTCCCATAGCCTTGAGCACATAGGAAGGCTCCAGCGAGGCAGAGGTACACGCCGAACCGGACGACACCGCCACGCCATTCATGGCCGTCAGCAGCATTTCACCGTCCACGCCCTCGAACGCCACATTCAGGTGCCCCGGCAAGCGCGGGGCGCCATCGCCATTCACACTCACGCCGCCCAGCGCCTCAATGCCTTGCCACAGTCGGTCCCGCAACGCGCCGATGCGTGGCCCTTCTTCATCCTTCAATGACCCGGCAAGGGTAAAGGCTTCCCCCATCCCCACAATCTGGTGCGTCGCCAGGGTGCCGGAGCGCATACCGCGCTCATGGCCACCGCCATGAATTTGCGCGGCCACCTTCACATCTGGCGAACGGCGCACATACAAGGCGCCGATACCCTTGGGGCCGTAGACCTTGTGAGCACACACTGACACCAGATCCACCGGCAGGGTTTTCACGTCGAGGGGCAGCTTGCCCACAGACTGGGCGGCATCCGTGTGGAACAGCACGCCATGCTCGCGGCACAGTGCACCGATGGCGGCGATATCATTGATCACCCCGGTCTCGTTATTGGCGTGCATCACGCTCACCAGCACCGTGTCCTCACGCATGGCATCCGCCACGCTCTGCGGGCTCACCTGACCGTCTTTCTCCGGCTTCAGGTAGGTCATCGCATGGCCCTGGCTTTCCAGCCAGCCACAGGCATCCAGTACGGCCTTGTGTTCGGTGGCACTGGTAATCACGTGGCCGCCGCCACGGGCATCGATGGCCCCTTTCAGCGCCAGGTTATTGGCCTCGGTGGCGCCACTGGTCCACACCACTTCGCGGGGGTCCGCATTCAACAGGTCGGCAACCTGACGACGGGCTGATTCCACCGCTTCTTCCGCCAACCAACCGTACAGGTGGCTGCGTGATGCGGGGTTGGCAAAGGTGCCCTCAGGGCCAAGATGACGGACCATAGCGTCCACCACCGCCGGGTCTACCGGAGTGGTCGCCGCATAGTCCAGGTAAACGGCATTACTCATGATGGGTATCGTATGGCTGGTATCGGGTTACTGAGGCCGGCAGAGCACCGGCACACAATCAAAGACTGCTGACGGGCAAGCGCTGCTGCTGTCGATCCTGGCGCTGGGCCACATGCCGTACTTCCTGGCGGGCCACCAGCTCTCCCAGCGTAATACCGCTGAGAAAATCCTGAATCTGGTCGGACAGATCGCACCACAGGTGATGGGTCAGGCAGGTATCGCCTTCCTGACAATCCCCATGGCCACCACAACGGGTAGCATCCACCGACTCATCCACCGCCGCAATCACCGCCGCCACGTCAATCTGCTCACTGTCCCGGCTCAGCTGATAGCCGCCGCCGGGGCCACGCACGCTGCTCACCAGCCCATTACGGCGAAGCTTGGCAAACAACTGTTCCAGGTAGGAAATGGAAATACCCTGACGCTCGGAAATATCCGCCAACGACACCGGCCCCGTCGCTGCATGCAGCGCCAGATCCAGCATCGCGGTTACCGCATAGCGGCCTTTGGTCGTCAAACGCATATCCACACCTTTCTTGCGTGTATTTAAAGAGTGAGAGTAGTAATCCCGAGCAATTTGGTCAAGTATTCTTGACCTGCAAGACTAACCAATCCTGCCACCAAATGATAGTGATTTTCATTTACAGGGCAACTATGGCAGATTCCCTGCCCCACAAGCAACTTCTGATCAAACATTGTCCAGCCTCACCGGCAATGCTTGACACCCGCCCCCACCTCACGGAAAATTCGCGACCTCAAATGGCAAGGTAGCTCAGCTGGTTAGAGCACAGCACTCATAATGCTGGGGTCGGCGGTTCAAGTCCGCCCCTTGCTACCAGACAAAGAAAAGGGCCTGACGACAACGTCAGGCCCTTTTTTGTGCTCTTCCATTTTCCCAATTCCTGTCGGCACCAGCGGGCTGACAGTCTTTCAGCGATATCGGACACAATCACGCTCGGCGCTTTTAGCAAATCCTGGGAGCTCGGAAATTACTCAAATATGAGTAAAAAGCGGCGAAAAAAGAGGGCTCTACTCATATTTGAGTAGATACAAAGATAATAGCGTCCTTAACCAACTGTGCTAAGCCTCCCAACGTTACGCATCCCCGTTTCGGAATGAATACGTGGAGGGCTCAAGCCTGAAAAGTATATCGGACAAGCGAATCTGGTAGGTGAGGCGGTCTCGCCCAAGGCTTTCTCTCATTGCTCTACACAAATTGGTGTAGGCGATAATCTCCTGCTCTTTTTCAAGGGTGGCGCTTTGTAACCAGAAGCTTTCCAATGCCTCCACCATTGCTGCATCAGCGCAGACGCAGAGCGCGCCTTTGCGTCGTTTAGGGCCTCTAAAACAGCACGATAATCATGCCCTAGGCTGCTCCTAAAAGACCTGAAATACGCTAGACAATTGCTGCTAGCATAATTGCCCTAGAAGCCTGCCGGCTCAACCTACTGACCAATGAAATCAGTGCATTCAGATTCAAAACCTGACTATTGGATCCAGACTATTTATTCCCAATCTACATTTATTGGTCGATTTACCGACTCCCCTTCCAAAAGAAAAAGTTCATTAATTAACAGGAACTCCCTCATTAATTCATTTAATTCAGAATTCAGCTCTCGATGAGCCCTCCTATTTCTATAAGCGTTAAAAACTGAGGTAAACAAAGATGCTTTGCCATTGTGCTCGCCCCCATTCTCATCACCCCAATAGAGAACTGACTTATCACCCTGAAAAGCTCTAGAAAACAATCTACTTCCGCTTTCAGAATTTAAATCTGATTTATACCTAACAAAATCTTCTAACCTTTTATATGCCGTACTTATCGAACCATCAGGCTCCAAATCAAATTTCAGGGCCAAATCAATTAAACGCAAATCAATTATTTCGAAAGGAACCACAACAGGAAACACCCCCTGCAACAGTTTGTTATCATATGTATGCAATGATCTAAATTCATAGATATAGTCATACCATCTTCGAGGCCTGATGGCTCGTTCATCTAAAAGAGAGTCAACATCAGTCCTTAACAAACACGAGTGGTCTAATCGCTCAAGAACCTCCGCTCCTACCGCAAACTCTTCAATTTCAGCTCCATGCCTTGAAAGAACCTGCAGCACTGTTGACAAACCTCGCGGCCCCTCACCTGGATAACCTGATGAAAACCCAGACTTTACTGCAACCTCAACACCAAAATTAATATCGAGGATAAATCCATGCGCACCGCTATGCTCCCCCTGAAAAGAAAGAAGCTTTGCTGAATTAATTTTGTCGCCAAAGTGGATTAACTTAGCAATAGCACTTACACAGTGCGACGTTATCCCTGCGGAACCCAAATATTGAATAGCCGCCAGTTTTTTTAATTCACTCTTCTTCATAATTATTTCCGACGGCTAACCGGGTCGAGGCCTTCCATTCCCCACTAACACATGACTTTAGAAAATAAGAGACCTGTCCAGCCTTTC
>NZ_LWFX01000936.1:0-11343 GCF_001635175.1 Alcanivorax sp. HI0083
AGCGATCTTGTGCAAACCGCATTATTTCATTCCTCCCCATAACTTCATGAGCATAAGAAGAAAGAAACCCTTCGACCTGAGAAAACAATGATACGGTATCCTCTAAATCAAAAGCCGCGCCCAAGTTATTCTCTTTTAGCATTCGTCCAAGAGAGGACGAATGCGATACGAATGCCAGACAAGGAAGTCCCGCGGCGAGATACATAATCGTTTTGCTCGGATAGGCTACTTTATCAACACCAGGAGTCAGAGAAACAAGACCGAAGTCCGCTGCCTGCATGGCCTTGATAGCATCAGAAAGTGGCCGATGACCAAGAAACGTTATTTCATCCTGCAAACCATTCTCTCTAACCATACGCTCCATAATTGAACGTACTGGACCATCGCCCATGAATGTAACAACGGCTAAATTCTTCTTGGCCAATTCAATAGCTAACTGGGTTAAAACCTCCAGATTCTGAAACCGGCCCAAACCGCCAGCAAAAAGTAACTTGTATGGCGCTCCATCAGCTCTTTTAACCGGCTCCCGCAGGACAGGTATTTCATCAAGAATAAAGTTGTTTATAACTTTTACATTATCGACTTCACAAGGCCTAGAGGCGATCGTATCTTTCATGTCAGCCGAGAGAGTCAGCACCAAATCAGACTTTACAACGTTCGCCGCATCAATCTTTCTCAAAGAGTCATAAACCCACTGTCTTTTTAAATTACCATTAATACTCATTGACTCAGGATGGATATCTTGGCAGTGATAAACAATTTTGAATCTTCGAAAGCAACGAGCGAACCGCAAGAGCAGGGGCATTATCACCGGCGGAGTCGAGCCAACCCAAATCACTTTTGCTCCTGAAAAAAGAGCAACACTGAAAACCCATACTGCATAATAAAGAGCTGAAAATATTTTCATTGGGATAGAAAATGTTCTTTCTGAGGGCATAGCCAAGCTCTTACAGGCGACCCCCCTCTCCGACGCCCACACTTTGCGCTGAAGCAACTGATCTGTTTGCTTTTCGTGGCAACTGCAAACCAGAACATTCATGCCTGATTTAGACATGCCCTCCGCAATTCCTTTAAGCATAATTGCATACGGATAATTCTGGGGCCAAAAATAACGATGAACAATTGCTATATCAGGCTTCATTTTGTTGCTACCAGTCATACCGGCTGAACTCATCCATGTTTTTCCAATGACTGGCCAGCTTGGCCGTCCCGGTGATCAAACGCACTACGCGCTCGGAAACATTACGTACCTTGTAAGCATCAGGGATTTCACGCTCAGTCCCAGAAAACACATCCCGTGAAGCAGTAGCGATGCGCACACCGTCAATCAGCACCTCTTTGTCCAGCCCGGTCAACGCAATAGCACCCGTATCGAGGGCTTCTGGGCGCTCAATGGAACGACGTAGTGTTACCGCAGGGAAGTCGAGGATAGAAGATTCTTCACTGATGGTACCGCTATCTGAAATCGCACAGAAAGCCGTCATTTGCAGCTTGTTATAATCAAAGAACCCGAACGGCTTCAGGAAGCGAATTGCCTCACTGTCATCCGCCAGGCCCAGTTTCTCCAGGCGATTACGGGTGCGGGGATGCGTGGACACCACCACCGGAAACCCGAACTCTTCGTGAAGAGCCTGCAAGGCTTCAACCACCTTCTTCAGATTCTCTCGGCTGTCCACATTTTCTTCCCGATGGACGCTGACAATAAAGAAGCGGCCTTCTTCCAGCCCCAATCGCTTGAGGATGTCTGATTGTTGAATACTTGGCAGAGAGTGCTCAAGCACCTCACGCATCGGAGAGCCCGTGAGGTAAATAAAGCGATGTGGCAGACCTTCGCTGATCAAGTGCCGCCGAGCGTGCTCTGTGTAAACCAGATTAAAATCGGCGAGGTGATCCACTAATTTACGGTTGATTTCTTCAGGCACATTGGCATCGAAACTGCGGTTACCGGCTTCCATATGGTAAGTCGGAATTTTCATGCGCTTTGCCATAAGCGTCGCGGTGGCGCTGTTGGTATCCCCCAGCACCAGCACCGCATCCGGCTTCTCCTGCAACAAGACCTCTTCTGTCTTGATCAGAATTTCACCCAGGCTTCGACCTAGTGAAGAAGTATCCACATTCAGGAAGTGATCTGGCTTGCGAACACCAAGTTCCTCGAAGAAGACATCATTTAGCTCGTAATCATAATTCTGGCCCGTATGGACAATCTTGTGATCCACAACCTGATCCAGTGCCGCCATCACACGGGCGAGGCGAATAATTTCCGGGCGTGTACCCAGAATCGTCATTACTTTCATCAATCAGCTCCCCTGATCCGTAAGGACCGGCAGAAAATACGTGTCTGGCGCTTCGGGATCGAAAATCTCATGACTCCAAAACAGCGTCATCAGCTCTGTATCGCCCACATTGGTAATACTATGGGTATGCAGCGTTGGCATATCGATATAGACCGGATCATCCCCGGACACCCTAAATTCCTTGACTTCACCATCAAACAAACGGCGTAACCGAATCACCGCTTCACCACGAATCACCAGAAATCGCTCGACTTTGCCAAAGTGAAAATGGTTACCCCGGGTAATACCCGGCTTGGTGGTTGACAGAAAAGCCTGCCCCCCGTTATCGGCTTTCACGGCCTCAAATAGTGAACCCCGATTATCGGTATGTAGCGTCAGCTCGCAGGGGTAATGTGCCGGGTACAAAAAGGAGCGTAAGGTATTGAACAACTGCAAATCGAAATTATCGCGTAGATCGGGGACAACATGAGCAGCATAACTGGCATGCATGGCTGAAAGCTTGCCAGCAACCTCAGCCGCAGAGATAACCTGGCCTTTCAGCCGAATTTCGCCGCTCTGGCCCCGCTCCACCGCGTCCACTATACGAGCACAAATATCCTGAGCATGGAGGAGCTCCAGCATGCCACCGGGATTGATCGACAGAGGCTCACCATCAACAATCTGCTGACAAAAAGTAAATACCGCTGAGTTATAAAAAGGGCGTCCGCCCTCACCAAAGACATGAGGCAATACCAAATCGGAATAATGGGCATTCTCAGTTTCTGCCCACCCTTGAAAAACACGACCCGCACCCGCCTTTCCACGGCCATAGGCGTTATCGCGCTCTTTATGAATGGTGTTGCTATAGAGCAAGTGAGGCTTGGCATTGACTCGAGTGAGTGAATCAACCAGGCGATTCGCCAAGTCGATATTCCCTTGTTCAAGCTCAGCATCTTCTGCTCGGTTGATTCCAGCACAGTGAACGACAACATCAGCACCGTCCAGCGCAGCATCAAGCACGGCATCATCATTGAAGGCCTTGCGATCCAATGCGATAACAGTATCTTTCCAGCCGTCCAGAACACTCAAGTGACACTGCAAATGCCAACCCAACAAGCCGGCAGCGCCGGTAATCACCGTTTTCATAACAATTCCTTTTCCCTAATCCAACCCATATCTCTATAGCCACTATGCTTGCACAGCGAACGTAGTCACCAGGCTTCCAGACTTAGCCGTTTAAGGCTTCCTGAACCTCAGGCAAGGTCAAAAGAAGATCCTTGAGTTCTTCCTTAGAAAGCTGATACGTATTATGGGAGTGGTAATCTTCCGTGCTAGCCTCCTCTACATCGCCTTCGGTAAAGAACTTGGCATAGTTAAGATCACGGTTGTCGTAGCTGACACGGTAATACTCGCCCATGTCATCGGAACGCAGCAGCTCCTCTGCACTGGCCAGAGTTTCATACAGTTTTTCACCATGGCGCCAACCAATAACCCGAATCTCATTGCTGGCTTCAAAAATATCCAGCAGGGTTTCCGCCAAAAGCTGCACGGTACAGGCCGGGGCTTTTTTGATGAAAATGTCCCCCTGACTAGCATTTTCAAAAGCAAAAGCAACCAGCTCAATGGCATCATTCAATGACAACATAAACCGAGTCATGGTCGGCTCAGTCAGCGTCAGGGTTTTACCTTCCTTAATTTGCTTAATAAATAGAGGAATCACGGATCCACGCGAACACATCACGTTGCCATAGCGCACACAGGAAATGACCGTATCATTGTCACCAAGCTGGCGACTGGAAGCCTGAGCCACCTTTTCCATCATCGCCTTGGACATGCCCATGGCATTAACAGGCATTACCGCCTTGTCCGTACTAAGACAGACAAGACTTTTCACGCCGGCATCAACGGCACTATCAATAACATTCTGGCTGCCGATAATATTGGTCTTGACCGCTTCCATCGGGAAGAATTCACAGGATGGAACCTGCTTAAGGGCCGCAGCGTGGAAGACCAGATCGACCCCTTTCATCGCCTTATCGACAGCAGCACGGTCACGCACATCACCAATATAAAACTTTAATTCTGGCCGCGAATAGGAAATACGCATTTCTTCCTGCTTGGCTTCATCCCGGCTTAAAATGCGGATCTCCGGATACCCTTCCGCAAGAAGCTTAGTGACCATTGTTTTACCGAATGATCCGGTACCGCCAGTAACAAGAACAACCTTATTCATCTTCTTTCCTCTAAAAATCCTTCATGATTTCTTGCGACTCTTGCGAAAAAATCAAAAGTTAACTTTGATGCTCTTGGCCATGAATAATCAGATGCAAGAGCACTTGCAGCTCTGCCTTTTTCAGCACGGAGCGCCTCAGATTCAATAAACTCGCCTATCGCATTTGCGATACTTTCTGGCGATTCAACATCACAATAAAGACCGGCATCTTTCAGAATTGATGGCATTGGCTGAAAATCAGAGCAAACCACAGGGGACGAAGACGCCATAGACTCCAAAAGTATATTTGGAAGGTTCTCGCAAGATGAAGCGAAGACAACGATATCCGAACTTCTATAAACTTCCGGTAAAGACTCAAAGCTCACCTTGCCTAAATATGAGACAACTTCTCTGCCGAATGCATCATTAGTACTGGCAATCTTTTTCCGAACCTTTTCCCCGTACCTAGACGCCTCAGAACCAAAAAGAAAAAGATTTAACGATGGATACTTCTCCGCCAACAATGAAATAGCATCAATCACTTCAATTTGATGTTTATACGTATTAAGCGTTGAAACATAGCAAATCTTTATATCATTGCTATTCCAGGATTTTCGATCAGTATAAGAGCAGAAAAAATCGGGATCTATTCCATGCGGAATAATTTCATTATTAACATCAGCAAAAGGAAATTGCTGACCTATCGTTTCAGCCGCATAGTTTGTCAAAAAAAGGCGAGCGCTAGCTTTCTGAAAAGACCAACCTTGAAGGAAACGCAATAATTCAACCCTAAGCCTAGCCTTACCAAGGCCTGCCGAACGTCTCTCTGATGGCAAGAATGGTTGCATGTTTTGCGACATAACCACATCAGGAACATTAACCGCTAGAGAGATCCCTCCCGGGACAAACAGGACATCACAAATGCGGTCAACTTCTTTTGGCAAGAAAACCCTTCTCCAGACCTGCCTATGGAAAACAGATTTATCAAACCATTCAATTGGAACCAGTTCCAACCAGGGCCTTTCTGGCAAATAGGGCAATACTCCGGGGATACCCCAAACAACGACACGACCAATACCCGATTCTTCTGGTGAGGCATTTTTTAAAATTTCGACCAAATGCTTCAGCCCACCACCACCCGTGATATTTGAAGCATCAATACCAACAGTTACTGTCGCATTCATCATTGGTAACCAAGCTTTTCCATTCTGGAACCAACCCTTTTCTCAAATTCGGTCAGACATTCTTCATCAAAATAATTCCTCCAATCCCCTACGGCCCCTTTCCTTAAAAAAGACCCCTTATCCTCTTGGCCATACTTCCTGCCTGATTTGTTTTTAAAAGAATGCCTCTCAACCACTTCTCTAACGACATTCAATTCAGGGTTATTGCCAGTAATTCTGAAGGCAAGATCGCTGAGTGTTTCAACTGGGTTTGTGCGTAGGTCTTCATATCTGACCCATTCAGCCGCATTCTTCTCCCATGCGTCAAAGAAATCAGACCAGTTAAACCCTGGTGATGGCGGAGTATCAAATGCCCATCTAATGAAGGCAGCCATATTTTTTTTTATATCATCATAATCGCTAACACCGAAAGATTTCCGGCATTGCTCTATAAATGAAGGATTCACATGGCTATTCCCTATAATGCAATGATGATACCAGGACACCATCACATCTCTTGGATCCCGCCACACAACAACCGTTCTCTCAAAGCCACCCTTAATCAATGAATGCCCGTGAAATATGGATTTCCTTTTTACTGGAAAAGTGTTCCTAGGAAAATCAATTCCACATACATCGGATAGCATTTCAGCAACCCATGACCCTCCTGACTTAGGAAACTCAACGAGCCTTATCGAATCTTCACTATCCGCAAAAAATCTCATAAATAGATGCCGATAAAGCCCTTCGAACTTCAGCAACAAACGAGACCTGTTACTATTACCTGACATCAATCTTGTCCTGGTAGAATTTTCTACTAACCTTAGAAAAAGACATTTTTTCCCTGTACGCCTTCATGAAATCCTCGTCCGCCATAAACTGTTTATAGGCATCTGCATACCACTTTTCACTGCCTCGGTTGACATTAGGAATCACCACATCCTGACCAGTGACACTCTCAATCCACTTCCGACCCAAATCTGTATCGACCTTATCGTGATGAATAAAGAGACATTTAAACTTCCCTTTTTCGGAAAATCCCAGCCCCGACTCGGTATCAAATTCAATATCTTCAAGACGAATACCGGTAAAACGAGAAAACTCTTTATCAAACCAAGCATCACAAGCGTAATGAGGGAAATATTCAGAAAAAATCTCCTGAAGAATACCCACCCCCTCTCCTTTCGCATATCCTGGATTCTTGGAAAAATAACTCACATACCAAAAAGGAAGATCCTGGAAAAACATTGACACATTTCTCTCTTCTGGCCTTCTCAATGGAACAATCATTAAAATCTCAGAGCTTCTTTTTATAAAAAAACGCCTTATGAAACGATCGATGAAAAAAAGCACTTT
Source organism: Alcanivorax sp. HI0083 (assembly GCF_001635175.1). Taxonomy (NCBI): domain Bacteria; kingdom Pseudomonadati; phylum Pseudomonadota; class Gammaproteobacteria; order Oceanospirillales; family Alcanivoracaceae; genus Alcanivorax; species Alcanivorax sp. HI0083. The sequence continues at coordinate 7,005 of NZ_LWFX01000936.1, forward strand.
GTAAGCAAGCGTATAGCGATACTTAAAGCCGGGGGGACACATGACATTCCCATAGAGATCATGCATATTGACCCCTGACTTAAGCGCCTGAGAAAGTGACGTCGATCCAACTTTTCCATATTGATAGACAAAAACGCAATCTTCGCCTTTCAATTTAAAGTACTTCTCTAACATTATTTACCAAGCACCCTTTTCAGAAAGAAAACAACTAACCAAGCAGCGAGAATCAAAAACAACCCTTGTTGTAAACGCTGTGAATAAGTAGCGATTCCTGCCCAGAAAAATGAGGTAACGTACATCGCAACTGGTATCGAAAGAATATGCGAGACTGTAGAGAGCCTATACGTCACACGATAGAGAGCACACACTAAAAATGTTGCCAGAAAAGCGAATAAGACACCCCCAGAAAAGCCAACATAGTATATATGCTCACCGACAAAAAGAGCCGCAACGGAGTGGCCCGCGTCGATAAGACTCACCGAAAGATTGTCTACCGTATACAGAAAACCAAAGCCAAGCGGCTTGCTTTCCCATAAATTTCTCGGGAAGGCACCAGCAAAAAACAAAACAAATTGATCGATCACACCTTGCAGCCCAAGAGCCGCCCCCATACCTGNGTATTCATTAACGATCTGATCAACCAATCTATATGGAGATGTTGTCGAATCCTTCATCACATAGTGCAAAATATTTGATGCATCAGCCCCTGAGAATCGTAGCATCGACATAAACAAGCTAGCCACTGCTGCTGAAACCAAGAAAAGCCACTTATTAAAATAAAGATCGTAACTAAATATATATATCAGCAAAGGAACCAACATCCACGATGCAATCACAAGCCTACCGAATCCTCCCCACACAAAAAAACAGTAACTAAGAAAAACACAGGCCAGCATTACAAGTGCCGCCGTACCTTTGTACAGCGAAACTCCACGGAGAGAAAATGAAAATGCCACAACCAAACCTGGATAGAGGAAAAAATATGCCGATTTCCCAAATGCCAGACCAAGCAAAATAGTAATCACGCAAAATAAAGCAAACCAAAGCAGAAAAACATCACTTTTTCTTTCCCCTAAACTACTAAAATCACGTTTTCCTGTGGCGCCTATAGCAAATGCTGAGAGGAGCAACACAATGATTGCAGGCTCAATAACAAACTCGTAACCCACAACAATAAATATAACAAGAGGGCAGCAGACAAAAACATATAGCCCTAGAAGCCACATCAAGTGAAACAAATTCCTCTCGCTTGATATTTTTGTTATAGCAAAGACGCCGAAGAAAAATGAAATAATTGCAAGATTATCAGCTCCGACCAATGAAAAAACCAAGCTCAAAGTTAGTGCACAAAAAAACCAGAGCCATATAGAGTTAATCTTCATCGGCGCCAAACCTTAGAAAAAGTCATGTTAATTATTCAGAGTATTTGTACTCGTAGTAACCATATTCATTACTTTTTCTACGCTCCATACAGTTAAGAATCGCCCCTTTAATTTCTACATTATTCTGCGCAAAGCGAGTCAGGGTAACATCCACTTCTTTGACTGAGTTCACTCCAAAACGGGTGACGATAAGACTGCTACCTGCCAACTGACCAACAATGGCAGCATCTGTGACTGCCAGAATGGGGGGGGTATCTACAAGCACAATGTCATACTGCACGCTCAGGGACTCCATAAGCGACTTGAAGCGGTTATGCATGAGCAGCTCTGAAGGATTCGGTGGCACCTGGCCCCGAGGGATAAAGGCGAGATTTTCCATTTTGGTCGCTTGGATGACGGCTTCCTGCTCTTTCTGGCCTGAGAGATAGTCTGACAACCCCTCATCATTACGGTTATCAAAGAAACGGTGCATGTGCCCTTTACGCATATCGGCATCAATCACCACTACATTTTGCCCAGTTTGTGCTAATACTGCCGCCAAGTTGGCGGTGACGAAGGACTTGCCCACCCCTGGGCTAGGGCCGGATACCATGAGCACCTTGTTGCTGGCTTCCATCATGGCGAAGTGAAGACTGGTTCGAAGGCTGCGTAAGGCTTCGATTGCCAGATCGTTGGGGTCGGATAACGCAAGCAACGGTATGGGTTCTTTGTTCTTTTTGTGGCGCCGACGCTTCAGTGCCTCCAGTCTATCTACTTTCTGCTGATGCTCAGACAAGGGAATGGAGGCATAAACAGAGATGCCCTGCTCTTCCAGTTGTTCAGGGCTTTCGATGCCGCGATTGAAGGCAGCTTTAACTAACACATAGCCAACGGCCCCCATACCACCCAACATAGCTGCCAGGATGGCAACCAACGGCTTCTTGGGTTTAACTGGCTCAGGCTGTACCAGTGCCTTATCGATAATGCGAACACTACCCACCGTGCCCGCTTTCATGATACGCAGCTCCTGCACCTTGTTGAGCAGGCCCACGTAGATTTCCTGATTTACTTCCACATCGCGCATGAGGCGCAGGACTTCCTGCTGGGTTTCCGGTAATGCTTTGATTTGACTGTTGAGCTGTTCTTTTTCCTGGTTGAGAGAGCCACGCTGTTGAATCAGGGTGCGATAGGCCGGGTGCTCACGAGTAAAGCGGGCAGAAATTTCGCTTTCCTTGATTTTCAGCTCATTGATTTTTCCCTCAATGGCCACCAACCGCTCCAGTACCGACTGGGTTTCCAGGGACAAATCCACGGATTCGCTTTTCAGGCGATAGGCATTGAGCTTTTCTTCTGCCCCATTCAGCTTTTCTTTAATTTCGGGAAGTTGCTCGTCCAGAAAGTCCAAGCTATTTTCCGCTTCTGCGGACATGCGTTTAATGTTTTGCAGCAAATAGGTTTCGCCGATGGCATTCAGAATGGCGCGAATACGTGCCTTGCTGGGGCCGGTGATGGACATGGCAATAATGCCGGTGGATTTACCTTGCTCGCTAACGGAAAGGCGACCACGCAACAGGTTGACCGCTTTAGCGCGAGCTTGATGCACCAGCGTTAGCGGCTCTTCGCCGTATTGCCATTCGCCTAGCTCCAGCACAATGCGCTTGTCTTCACTGGTAATTGCGGTGCCCAGTGGAGCGCTGCCCACTTTCTGATCGTCGAGATACAGTACGGGCTGGCCATTTTCTTCAATCAGCGTGAAGGCTTTGCCTTCCAGGTTTTCCGGTACCTGGAAGGTTTTAATGGTGACAAAGGTTTCGCTGTCTCGGTAACCTGCAAACAGAGGTTGAGGTGCGAACTCAGGGGCAGGATCTGGCGCACCGATGCTGCCAATTAAAGGAAAGCGGTCAGGCTCGACCTTAATATCCAGCTGCAACTGGTCGATGATTTCTCCCAGCACCATCCGCGAACGGATGATCTGGATCTCCGCATCGGCAGAGGATTCTTCGGTGAACAGTTCGTTCAGTTCGGAAAAGCCGGGCACGCCACCCTGCTTGTCTTCCACTTGCAGCAAGGCATCGGCTTTGTAGATGGGCGTGGCCAGCAGGCCGTAAGCCACCCCCAGTGACAACGCAATCAAGGTGGTGCCGATAATCAACCAGCGATGGTCGACCAATAGGCCCCAGAGCCGTTGCAGATCAATTTCGTCAGCCATGCTGGACGACGACTGTGGCTGCCGTGCTGTGTTTGTTGCGTTTTCTGCCATGTTTTATTGCTCTGCTGTCTGTTTTTCTGTTGGGCGTTTTTTCGGGGCCCCTTGTAGGAGTTCCCTTCCAGGGGACGAATTCGAGCCTTGGCGAGTAAACGCCGGCTACCGACCCTTCATTTCGCGCTGGAAGGGCCACTTGTTGCTTATCACCCCTTTGGGCGATCTCCGCGCTGGCGCTTGGTTCGTCCCCTGGAAGGGAACTCCTACACAGCGGTGCTGTTTCCTGTCGAGCTGTGCCCGTGTACCGGCGGTTTCTCACCACCCCTTTGGGTGAGCTCCGCGCTGGCGCTTGGTTCGTCCCCTGGAAGGGAACTCCTACAGTGGCGCTATTTCCTGTCGAGCTGTGCCCGTGTACCGGCGGTTCTTACCACCCCTTTGGGTGATCTTCGCGCTGTCGCTTGGTTCGTCCCCTGGAAGGGAACTCCTACACAGCCGTGCTGTTTCTTGTCGAGCTTTGCCCATGTAACGGCGGTTTCTTACCACCCCTTTGGGTGATCTCCGCGCTGTCGCTCGGTTCGTCCCCTGGAAGGGAACTCCTACACAGCGGTGCTATTTCCTGTCGAGCTGTGCCCGTGTACCGGCGGTTTCTTACCACCCCTTTGGGTGAGCTCCGCGCTGGCGCTTGGTTCGTCCCCTGGAAGGGAACTCCTACACAGCGGTGCTATTTCCTGTCGAGCTGTGCCCGTGTACCGGCGGTTTCTTATCACCCCTTTGG
>NZ_LWFX01000937.1:0-3107 GCF_001635175.1 Alcanivorax sp. HI0083
TGCCGGACAGCGAACGTCGACGCTTCAGCGCCATCGAACGCCTGCCCATCATCACCAATCAGGGCGAAGCCATTCCCCTGCGCGACGTGGTCACCTTTGACGCCCGCAAGGGCGTGGACCTGCTGCGCCGCGTCAACGGCGAACTGGCGGTCACTGTCTACGCCGACCTGGACCCGGAACAGGGCAACGCCAACGAAATTATCGCCACACTCAACGAAGGTATCCTGCCGGAATTGAAGAGCCAGTACGGCATCGGCGTGGGCTACGAAGGCAAGCTGCAGGAGCAGGAGGAAAACCTGCAGGATCTGGCCACCGGCGCCCTGCTCGGGCTGGCCATCATCTATATCGTGCTGGCCTGGGTGTTCAGTTCCTATTCCTGGCCAATAGCGATCATGACGGCGATCTTCTTCGGCCTCACCGGGGCGGTCATCGGGCATATCTTCACCGCCCCCTTCGGCATTAAATTCTCCATGTTCTCGGCCATGGGGCTGTTCGGCCTGTCCGGCATTATCGTCAACGACTCCATCGTGCTGGTGAGCTTCTACCAGCAGCTGGTCGCCGAAGGCATGGAACGATTCCAGGCGATTGTGGAGGCCTGTGTACGCCGTCTGCGCGCGGTGCTGCTCACGTCCATCACCACCATCGCCGGCCTCACCCCGATTCTGTTCGAAAGCTCCCTGCAGGCCCAGTTCCTCAAACCCATGGCGGTAAGCCTGGTGTTCGGGCTACTGTTCGGCACCGGGCTGATTCTGTTGGTGGTGCCCGCCATGCTGATGCTGATTGAGGAACAGCGCGATCGCATCCACGGACTCAGCCACCATCTGGCGTCAAACAATTGGGGTACCCTGCTGCAGCGCGCCTGGCGTTTTGATCCGGCTCACTACCGCCAGCAACCCGGCCCGCAGGGCCTGGGCGGCAACCTCTGGTGGGTCATGCTGCTCGGCCCCTTCCTGCTACTCAAAGTGTTCGGCAACCTTGCCTTGCTCATGGCCGCCGCCAGCAACGATGCCAGCCTGCTGCTGCTCATCCCTGCCGGGCTGGCGTGGCTGCTCATGTTGGGGCTGGGAGCAGCCTTTCTGTGGTGCCTGTTCCGTCGGCGCTACCTGGCGCTGGCGCTGGCGCCGCGCTGGCTGCTGATGACCGGGCTGGGCAGCCTTGTCATTGCCGCCCTGGCACCACTGGCAGGCCATCACGGCGATCTGCTGGCCAACAGTTTCTGGGCACTGGCCCGCTGGACGCTGATAACCGCCCTGATTGTGCTGCCCATTCTGCTATGGGGGCGGCGCAGCGCCCACACATTTACCCGGTAAGCTGCCCCATTGCGGCACACATGTGCCACAATTCGACAGCTTACCTTTTGACCCGTCGCTGGTATGATTCGCGATTGGATCGAGACACATATAAAAATACAGCCGATGGGATCAATAGCGGCTTGAGGAGAGCAACATGGCCAAAATTCTTGTGGTGGACGATTCCCCGACCCAGCTGACCAATCTGGTAAAGATTGTCCAGGGTCAGGGCCATGATGTCGTTACTGCCACCAACGGCATGGAAGGGATAGAAAAAGCCCGTCATGAGCAGCCCGATCTGATCCTGATGGATGTGGTCATGCCGGAACTGAACGGCTTCCAGGCCACCCGCAAGATCACCCGTGACCCGGCCACCGAAAGCATTCCGGTGATTCTGGTGACGACCAAGGACCAGGAAACCGACAAGGTCTGGGGCGAACGCCAGGGTGCCTTCGGCTATGTGGTCAAACCGCCGGTGGAAGCGGAACTGGTCGCCAAGATCAATGAAGCGCTGGGCTGAGTCGCCGTCCGCGGCCCGTCACGCGCGATAACCGAGCATTCATGACCTGCGCCACAGCCACAGCCGCTTTTACAAGTCAATCTATCAACGACCGGATTCATTCCCTATGATTCCGGTCGTTTTGTATTTGAAGAACGCTTGCCGGCAATACGCTCGCAGGCCGCACGCCGTCAGGACATATCATGCGTAGTATCGAACAGATTATTGCCGAAGAAATCGGTTGCCAGGAACGCCAGGTCAACGCCGCCGTCGCCCTGCTCGACGAAGGTTCCACCGTCCCCTTTATCGCCCGCTACCGCAAAGAGGTCACCGGCGGTCTGGACGACACCCAGCTGCGTAACCTGGAAGAACGGCTGCGTTATCTGCGTGAGATGGAAGAGCGCCGCGAGGCCATCCTGAAAAGCATCGCCGAACAGGAAAAGCTCACTCCCGAGCTGGAAAAGGCGATCAAGGCCGCCGACACCAAGACCCGGCTGGAAGATCTCTACCTGCCCTACAAACCCAAGCGCCGCACCCGCGCCCAAATTGCCCGCGAAGCTGGCCTGGAGCCGCTGGCCGACAGCCTGATGAATGATCCCACCCAGGACCCGGAAGCGCTGGCCGCCGGCTACCTGAACGAGGAACATAAAGTTGCCACCGCCAAGGACGCCCTGGACGGTGCCAAACAGATCCTCATGGAGCGCTTCGCCGAAGACGCCGAGCTGCTCACCCGCTTGCGCACCTTCCTCTGGGACAAGGGCCACATCCAGGCCAAAGTTGTCGACGGCAAGGAAAAAGACGGCGCCAAGTTCAGCGACTATTTCGATCACAGCGAAACGCTCAAGGGCATCCCCAGCCACCGCGCCCTGGCCCTGTTCCGGGGCCGCAATGAAGGCATCCTGCATGTTTCCATGGTGCTGCCAGAAGAGCTGGAGAATGCCCAGCCGCATCCCTGCGAAGCTATGGTCACCGCCGTGGCTGACTGGCAGCACGCCGGCCGTGCCGCCGATGACTGGCTCAAGGAAGTGATGCGCTGGACCTGGAAGATCAAACTCAACACCCACCTGGAAACCGAGCTGCTGGGCCGGGTACGGGAAATGGGCGAAGAGGAAGCCATTCAGGTGTTCGCCCGTAACCTGAAAAGCCTGCTGATGGCTTCCCCCGCCGGCCCCAAGTGCACCATGGGTCTGGATCCCGGTCTGCGCACCGGGGTGAAGGTGGTGGTCGTGGATGCCACCGGCAAGCTGCTGGAACACACCACCGTGTTTCCGCACCAGCCAAAAAACCAGTGGGACCAGTCCCTCAGCAAACTGGCGGCC
>NZ_LWFX01000938.1:0-4871 GCF_001635175.1 Alcanivorax sp. HI0083
GGGTCTTTCTGGAAGTACTGGCGGGAAATTTCCTTGAGGGGAAGGAAGCCGTGGCGCTCGGCGCCGAAGTCTACAAAAGCCGCTTCCAGGGACGGTTCTACCCGGGTGATCTTGCCTTTGTAAATGTTGGCTTTTTTCTGTTCTCGTGTGCGGTGTTCAATATCTAGGTCATACAGACGTTGTCCGTCGACCAGAGCCACTCGTACCTCTTCAGGGTGAGTGGCATTAATAAGCATACGTTTCATGGTGCTACCACAAGTTTGTGGTGGCATGGGGCAGGGCCGGGTGCAACCGGTAGCAGACCAGGGGGAGTGCTGTGGCAGGCATGTCACGGATTGGGCGCACGCTGGGCGTGTGGTTCGCTTTCCTTGGTGATCGTGTTGCCTGAGTCAGCGGCTCTCCGAGTTGTGTGCAATGTTTAGTGCGTAATCATGCTGGCAGCTGGCCAGTCTGTAATGCTTCACGCGATTGCCGTGGTTGTGGAGTATGAATGTCTCCTTGCGTCACACAGCAATGTGTAAACTCTTGTCTGTCTGTTTTCCAGGTCGTTTGACCGGCGCTGCAGGCCACCATCGTTAATGTTCAGGGCCCGTTTTCGGGCGCTGTAAATGGGTCTTCTGCAGCGTGTGCCCAGTTCCGTGAGGGTATTTCCCTTCTGGAAGGTGGGCTTAACGCTTTTTCTGTGACCTGGGGGCGGGCTCTGTCTTCATCGGCTGTAGCCGGAGAGGGCCAAACGGCGAATGTTCGCTGCGCGTCGCCGTTGCCTATTTCAGGTCGACGCTTGACTATAGCAATAAAAGGCCAGCGGGATCAATCAGATAGATTGCTGACATGCTTGCGCCAGATGCAGACATTTCCGCCGATCACGCTTAGAATCGCGCCATGTCAGAAGATACCCCCGCAGCGAACCGGGTGACGTTTGTCACCATAGATGAAGGCCGGCATGGTCAGCGCCTGGATAATTTCCTGTTTACCCACCTTAAAGGGGTGCCTAAATCCCGTGTTTATCGGATTATTCGCTCCGGTGAGGTGCGCGTTAACAAGGGGCGCGCCAAGCAGACCACCCGACTGGCCAGCGGTGATGTGGTGCGTATTCCGCCCATTCGCACCAGTGAATCCGCCGCACCGCCGGCGGTGAGTGAGGGGTTGGCCGAGCGCTTGCGCCGGGCCTGTGTCTATGAAGATGACCAGCTATTCATTTTCAACAAGCCGGCAGGCCTGGCGGTGCATGGTGGCAGTGGTGTCAGCCTGGGGCTGATCGAAGCCTTGCGGGTGATGTATCCCGATGAAAAGGAAATGGAGCTGGTGCACCGGTTGGACCGCGACACCAGTGGCCTGATCATGGTGGCGCGGCGGCGTTCGTTTCTGCGCAAGCTGCAGCGCCTGATGCAGGGCGGCCAGGTGGAGAAGCGTTACTGGTTGCTGTGTCAGAGCTTCAAGGGCAAGGAGCGCACGCTGGATGCGCCCTTGCTGAAAATGATGAATGGCAACGAGCGCATCGTGCGGGTCTCCCGCGAGGGTAAGCCCTCGGTGACCCATTATCGCCTGCTCGAGCGGTTTGCTCAGGCGCAATTGGTGGAGGCCACTCTGGAAACCGGCCGCACCCATCAGATTCGGGTGCATAGCCAGTTTGGCGGCTTTCCCTTGTTGGGGGATGACAAATACGGAATTGCGAAAGGGGAGGCCCTGCTGACTGAGATCGGCCGCCGTCGCCTTTGTCTCCATGCCCGCACCCTGGTGTTTGTGCACCCGAACACGGGCAAGCGGCTGACGGTTACCGCGCCGCTGGATGACGATTACGAGGCGATTCTGACGGCCCTCAGGAGTCAGCGATGAATAATGCGCGTCCTTATGACCTGGTGATTTTCGACTGGGATGGCACGGTCATGGATTCCACCGGTCGTATTGTCAGCTGCATGCAGCTGGCGGCGCTGGATCTTGGGCTGCCTTCGCTGGCAGATCCGGTGGTATGCAGCATTATCGGGCTGGGATTGCCGGAAGCCATCGCCACGCTCTACCCGCAACTGGACGATGCGGGAATCGTCGCCATGCGCGATCGCTACGCTTTCCACTTTATCGCCGCCGAGCAGACCCCAAGCGCCCTTTATCCGGCGGCGGAACAGGTACTGACTCACTTGCGCGAAAGTGGCTTTAAGCTGGCGGTGGCCACCGGCAAGAGCCGAAAGGGGCTGCAGCGGGTGTGGGGAAATACCGGCCTGGATCGCTATTTTCATGCGTCACGCTGTGCCGATGAAAGCCAGTCCAAACCGCACCCGGCCATGGTGTTGGAGTTGCTGGAAACCATGGCGGTGGCGCCAGAGCGGGCGGTGGTGGTGGGTGACACCACGTTCGATCTGGAAATGGCCCGTGCTGCCGGGGTGGACCGCATTGGCGTGAGCTATGGTGCTCACCCGGTTGAACAATTGTTGCCGTGCGAGCCCTTGGCGGTGATCGACCGATTGGATCATTTGCTGCCGCTGGTGGGTTTGGCGGCGTCTGAATTTGTAATGGAGAGTGTGTGACTATGGAAAATCAGCCATCTTCCCGGCCCCCGCAGAATGAGCGGGAATGGAAGCTGATCGAAAAATTGCTGGGCCAGGCCCAGGATGAACAGCGCAAGTCCCGTCGCTGGGGCATCTTTTTCAAGGCGCTGACTTTTATATACCTGTTTACGCTGTTGGTGATGGTGATTCCGGGAAAAACCGGTTCAGCGGTGACCATGGCGGAAAAGCATGTGGGGATTGTTGACGTAAACGGTGTGATCGCGCCGGATCAGGATGCCAGTGCGGATTTGATCGTCACCGGCCTGACGCGGGCGTTTGAAGCGGAAAACACCACTGCCGTACTGTTGAAGATCAACAGCCCGGGTGGCTCGCCGGTGCAGTCAAATCAGGTGTACAACGCCATCAAACGGCTGCGTGCCGAGTACCCGGAAAAGAAAGTCTATGCGGCCATTACCGATGTGGGCGCCTCGGGGGCCTACTTTATCGCCTCCGCTGCGGATGAAATTTATGCTGACCCGGCCAGTATCGTCGGCTCCATTGGTGTGATCATGGCCGGTTTCGGCCTGGAGCAGGCAGCGGACAAGTTGGGTGTGGAGCGCCGTGTGCTGACCGCCGGTGAAAACAAGGACCTGATGGACCCGTTCTCGCCGATTCAGCCGGCCCATCGCAAGCATGTGCAGACCATGCTGGATGACATTCACCAGCAGTTTATTACCGCAGTGAAAGAAGGGCGCGGCGATCGCCTGAAGGTGGATGGCCACCCGGAACTGTTCTCTGGCCTGTTCTGGACCGGCGAGCGGGCACTGGATCTGGGGCTGATTGACGGCCTGATGAGCCCGGGGCAGGTGATTCGCGAAGTGGCGGGGCAGGAAGAAATGCTGAATTACAGCGCCAGCCGTTCTCCCATGGAAGAATTTATTCGCCGTTTTGGTGTATCCATTGGTGAAGGCATGGCGGCCCAGTTGGGTCTGAGTGCCTCGCCGGTGATTCGTTGATCATAATAGCTACGAGCTACGAGCTACGAGCTACGAGCTACGAGCTACGAGAAGCTAGAAGAGGCGAGTTCCGAGAGAGATAGTGCTCGGAACTCGCCTCTTTCCTTTATATAGGCAGCTGAATCCCCTCGGCGGCCAGGAATTCGGTTAACACGATCAATGGCAGGCCCACCAGTGTATTCGGGTCGCGACCTTCCAGTGCCTTGAACAAGACAATGCCCAGCCCTTCGGATTTGAAGCTGCCGGCACAGTTCAGTGGCTGCTCTATGTCCACGTAGCGTTCGATTTGCGCCGGTTTCAGGGTGCGGAATTGCACATGAAACGGGTCACAGGCCACCTGGCTGCGACCGGTGGCGGTATTGAGCAGGCATAACCCAGTCAGGAAGGATACCCGCTGACCGCTGGCGGCGTTGAGCTGGCGGATCGCGGTGTCCCGGTCACCGGGCTTGCCCAGGACCTGATCGCCGATCACGGCGACCTGATCGGAACCGATGATCAGCGTGTCCGGGTGCTGATCGGCCAGCGCCAGGGCTTTTTCCCGGGCCAGGCGCATCACCAGTGCGGTGGGGGATTCACCCTCATGCCGGGACTCGTCGATATCCGGGCTCTGATGGATAAAATCCAGCTTCAGCTTGTCCAATAATTGCCGCCGAAAGGGCGATGAAGAGGCGAGTAACAGGGTAGGTGTCTGGTCAGTCATGGGGGTCTCCGCGCGTTGCGAGGGCAAGTGTAAGGATTATTTTTTCATGACGCACGAAAAACCCTGTTGACTCAGGTGCTTAGTGCCTCACATTAACTTTGACAGCAGGGCCTCACGGCCCTAGAATTGCGCGCTTATGTTTTCAGGGCAACTGCCACAGTTCCTCGATCCTCGCAAATATGCGGATCAGGGTCGCGTCGTTGAGGGCCAGCTTACCGTTGGAGACCTGCCTCGCCTGCAGGAATACCGCGAAAGTCTGGACCAGCCAGTAGCTATATCGCTGGCGTTCGATCGTGATGATGAGGGGCATCGGCGTATCGAGGGCGAGGTTAGCACCGTATTGGTGCTGCCATGTCAGCGCTGCCTGGAGCCAGTGAGTTATTCCATTACCGCCCATATTGATGTGGCGCTGGTGTGGAATGAAGATCAGGCCAAGGCATTGCCGGAGCGACTGGACCCCTGGTTAGTTGGCGAAGAACGTATGGTTCTCACCGATCTGATCGAAGAGGAACTGTTGCTGGCCATGCCGCTGGTGGCACTGCATGACCCTTGCCCGACAGCTTTACCGCATGATCGCGGTGAACCTGAGAAACACGAAAACGCGGATAATCCTTTTGCCGTGCTGGCCAAATTAAAAGGTCAAGGCAAGTAAATTCAGGCTGAATAAACGCC
>NZ_LWFX01000939.1:0-3918 GCF_001635175.1 Alcanivorax sp. HI0083
AGTGGGGCTGCGCGACGGCCTTCAGAATCAATCGGTAACCGTGGACACGGCCACCAAGGCAAAACTGGCCCAGTTACTGGTCGATGCGGGCATGCGCTACCTGGAACCAGTGAGCTTTGTGAGCCCCAAGGCGATACCGCAGATGGCCGATGCCGCCGCCCTGACGCCGCTGCTGCCGCAAGGTGACGCGCTGCACATCCCTCTGCACTACACGGCCCTGGTCCCCAATCTGAAGGGCTACCAGCTGGCGCGGCATGCGGGCTACCCCACGGTGGCGCTGGTGCTGTCCACCACCGATTCCTTCAACGAGCGCAACCTGCGCATGAGCCTGGAGCAAGCCGCGCAAAGCTGTGAAGCCATCATTGCGGCGGCCAAAGCGGACGGCATTGCCACCCGCACCTATATCTCCGGGGCCTTTGCCTGCCCCTACGACGGCCCGGTGCCAGTGACATTGCCCCAGCAACTCAGCGAGCGCATGTTTGCTGCAGGCTCCGACGAGGTAGCCATTGCCGACACCATTGGCGCCGGCAATCCGCAGCAGATGAAGGACATCATGGCGCCGCTGATCCGCGAATTCGGGGCGGAGAAATTCTACGTGCACCTGCACGACACCCGCGGGCTGGCCGCCGCCATGGCCTGGGCCGCTGCGGATCTGGGGGTGCGCCGTTTCGATGCCTCGGTGGGCGGTCTGGGCGGCTGCCCGTTTGCCCCCGGCGCCACCGGCAACATGGCCACTGAAGATATGGTCTACCTGCTGGAAAGTGCCGGCCTGAAGACCGGTATTGATGTGGAAAAACTACGCGCCGCCGTGGCGCTGGCACAGGAGGCCACCCAGCGCCCACTGGGCGGGCGCATCCTCAGCTGGATGGAATCCCAGGAAAAACAGGGCAAGACGCCCTGTCTGTGGTAATCAATCGCCCAGCAAAAGGTTCATCGTGGATGAGCGGGAATCGTCTACAGAAAAGCCCTCTTCCGTAGGAGCGTCGCTGGCGGCGCGATAACCCACGTCGTTTAAGACTGATTTACCGCTGGGGGTACAGGGTTCACAGAGGAAAACCACCTTCCTCTGTGAACCCTGTGCCCTCTGTAGTGAAAATGCTTTTATTCCTGGTCTGGGATCACGCCGCCACCGAGCGTAACGAAGAAACGCCCGCAGGACGGCCCGAAGAGCGAAGCGAATAACCGACGCTCTTACAGCACGGGAGGGGATTAAATTGAGCTTTTCCCGGAAACCCGCAATGAACCACAAAAAAGCCAACCCCCACCATCAAAAACGCCGGGCAACCTCACTGCCCGGCGTTTCATTGTATGGCGTCTTATTGCTTGTCTATCCCGTTATCAGGGTGTGTAGGGATAACGGAACTCGCCAGACAAGGAAATGGCGTCATCATTGTTGGGCAGGACCGGCCCCATATTCCTCGCCACCAGGGTTGCGATATACGTCCCTTCTACCACGCCATCACTTACGCTGGTCACATTGATGGTACAGGAGGCGCCTTCAGACAGGTTTTGGGTGCCTGACTGGGTGTAGGTCGCGCTGTAGGGAATGTTGGCCGGCGTTGACAGTGACATGGTCGGCTTCAAGCCACCCACATCAGTGTTGCAGGTAAAGCTGCCCACCTGCATGGGAATATTGGACCACACCATCCGCATCAGGTTATTGGGCGATTCCAGATCACTAAACACCTTGGAGAAGTAACCGATACTGCCGTTGGAGGCATACTCCGAGGCCAGCTGAAAGCGCTCCCCCTGCGTGAAATGCGTGTTGCCATCATCAATGGTCATGGAAATCCCCTGGGTTTCCTCACCCAGGGCGCCTTCATCACCGCCGTTGTCAGCATGGAAGGTCTGCGTGGTGAAGTTACGGAACTTGCCATGCACGACCAGGGTTCGCTCGGCAGCGGGCAATTCAATATCGCCTGTCCCCAACCCTGAGCCAAAGGCAGCACCGCCTCCGTTGCTAGGCCCCATCAGGGTGGCGGTGTACGAACCGATATACTTGCGCCCGGCATTTTGCTCGATGGTAACGGTGCAATTACCCCCGTTGGCACTCTGAAACTTGAACAGCGGATCGCTAACGGTGATCCAGCCCATCTTCAGGGTCACTTCGGTGTCACCATCGTCGCAGCTGTATTCGCCTGCCGCGGGGTTGTTGTTGCTGCCGGCCTGCAGTTCGAATTTCAGCGCATGATCCGGATGTGAGCCATCCAGCAGGGGCCGGCCACCCAGGAAATGTCCGGAGCGCATCTCACGGGTACCACTATCGATCGTCATGTCCCAACGAATCTCGTCCGCCAGGGCCGGTGCTTCACCGTCAATGCCGGTATGAATAAAGATACGGAACTGACCGTCGCTCAGAGTAACCTGTTCTGCATCCTTGTCGTTACCCAGCGTGGCACTGATGATGCGGCCATCGGTGGCCCCATTACTGAAGTGATAGTCCACATCCAGTTCACAGGCCGTGGCCGTCCAGGTTTTCTGCACGGGTGGGCTGACGCTATTGTCGACGGTCAGCATTGATACCCCTGTGCTGGCTCCACACAACTGCGTACCCAGCGCGCCATGGGCGACATTTACCTGCACCCAGGCCAGTTCATCTCCATTGAACGGCGTTGTGTCGATAATGTTGTAGTCGTTGCCAAAATTATTAGCCCGAATCTGCCGCTTAGCCGTAGTGGCCATGAAGGACTCGATAAACGGCTGTTCCAGAGCCCAAACATTGCCGCCGTACACTACCGCTACCCCATTGCGCATACCCAATAGCTCTGCACCGGGTTCGGGTTCAGGGTCCGAACTGTCTTCCTGAATCAAGGCACGGGTGGTGGTACCCTGGCCATCATCATGGATGATTTCCATAACGTCCCCATCCGCATTGAGGTATACCCGCACACGCTCATCACTATCGGACAGTCCATAGTTCACAGCGACCCGTCGATCTGCGGCTACATTTTTTCGATCGTAAATCGCAACAATATCCGTAGCGACAAAACTGATTCCCGTATCGAAATCAATATCACCCTGTGCAGAAATAATGACGCTGCCACGCACATGGTCGCGGTTGGCCGTCCCACAACTCGCACAGTATCCGGGATCTCCAGTAGCATTTCCTATTACCGTGTAAGTACCAGCAAAGTCAGTCAGCACATCCAGGTTCGCAGGCAATTCCGGGTCGACCGGTTCTTCGTCTTCCGGCGCGTCCGGGAACTGGCCCAGGTTGCCGTCTTTCACCAGATTCAGCAGTGCGTTGTAATCAGCGATAGAGGGGTCGTCATCAATGGCTTCCTGGATCGCATCCAGCACCTGGTCCCAGGCATCGCCAACCGCCAGCGCGGTGCTGAACGGGTCGCCGCCGGGCAGGGTAAAACCGGCATTGGTCATGGCCGTAAGCAGCTCGGTTTTCTTGCTGGCAATGGTGCTGGCATCGGGCCAGTTGGCCGGGGTCGCACTCCAGCTGCCGTCGGCAAGGCCGGTAGCGAGGGCCAGCACCATGTCGGTGATCGGGGTGATATTGATCGTTCCTGCCTGGCTGGCATAGCTGCGCAAGGTTACCGAGGGCGTGCCGCCGGTTACCGTCAACACACACGGCAAGGCAGTGCTGGTGATGTCGCCACTCCAGACCCCATCGGCATTGGTGGTAACGGTGGACGTGAAGCCACTGCCATCGGCACATTCTGCGGTAACGGTGCCGGTCTGGATGGCGGCACCGACGGCTGCAGTACCAGAAAGGCTTGACGCGGCAGGCGCAGACGGCCCGCCGCCTCCGCCATTACCGCTCGAACTATCGCGACTGCTGTCGCCGCCACAACCTGCCACGGCCAGGATGACCCCCAGCAGTCCGGCACGAAACACGAACTTCCCTATTGTTGGCTGCATACCCGATCCCCACGCTGCCTGATTAAAATGGATACTGGCAGCATA
>NZ_LWFX01000940.1:0-6677 GCF_001635175.1 Alcanivorax sp. HI0083
CAGCGGGTTGGCGATGCCCTGGCCGGCAATGTCCGGTGCCGAGCCGTGGCAGGGTTCGTACAAGCCCTTGCGGTTTTCATCCAGTGACGCGGAGGGCAACATCCCGATGGAGCCGGTGAGCATGGCGGCTTCATCGGAGAGAATGTCACCAAACAAATTGCCGGTGACAATCACATCAAACTGTTTCGGCGCACGCACCAGTTGCATGGCCGCGTTGTCCACATACATGTGTGACAACTCGATCTCCGGGTAGGCCTTTGCCTCCTCGGTGACCACTTCTTTCCAGAGTTCGGTGACTTCCAGCACGTTGGCCTTGTCCACCGACAGCACGCGCTTGTCACGTTTCATGGCCAGCTCAAAGGCCACTTTCGCGATCCGGCGCATTTCCGACTCGGTGTAGACATAGGTGTTGAAGCCTACACGCTCGCCGTTTTCTTCCTTGATACCGCGAGGCTGACCGAAATAGATGCCACCGGTCAGCTCGCGCACAATCAGGATATCCAGCCCGGATACCACTTCCGGTTTCAGGCTGGAGGCATCCGCCAGTTGCGGAAACAGAATGGCCGGGCGCAGGTTGGCAAACAGCCCCAGTGACGAGCGCAAACGCAACAGGCCACGCTCGGGGCGCTTGTCGCGTTCAATGGTGTCCCATTTCGGACCACCAATGGAGCCGAACAAAATAGCGTCGGCGGCACGGGCTTTTTCCAGCGTACCTTCCGGAAGCGGGTCATTTTCCGCATCCACCGCTGCGCCCCCGACCAGGGCTTCATCCAGCTCCACCTCGAGCCCGAACTTCTGCTTGGCCACGTTCAGCACCTTGACCGCTTCTTTCACGATCTCCGGGCCAATACCGTCACCGGGCAACACCAACACCTTGCTCATTACTGCTTCCTGTCTACTACTGCCCTTGCGGGCGATTAAAAGTCTTTGGTTACCAGAACATCATCCGGCGCGGACGCCTTTACCAGCTCCAGGGTGTAATCTTTCTTGCCCTCAGCGGCACTGATGCGAACCTGATAGATGCCACCTTGTGCGAAGTTGTGGCGGAACTTGCCGAAACGAAGAATGCCCGCCTGGTCAGCAAACACTTCCACTGAATGCTTTCCGGCTTCAATCTGCACACTCTGCGCACCCGCTTGCTCGGTAATGCGCTCGCCATCCACCTTGAACAGGGATGCCTTGGCATCGCTACTGGTTGGCATCTGCCAGCCGGCGTCTTCCCCCTGCTCTGCCGGGGCCGACAACTGGTTATCCACGCTCAGCGTGGCCGCCTGCTCCCCGGTGGGGGCATCGTACATGCCCGTGGATGCACAGCCAGCCAGCATCAATACCGACACCAGTGACAATGAAAGTAAACGCAACATACAACCTCCTTGGTTATTCTTTTAATGGTCGGCAAAAACCCAGGGTTCGCGTTCCATGCGACCTTTTTCGTAAGCTCGAATCGCATCCGCTTCATTCAGGGTCAAGCCAATTTCGTCCAGACCATTCAGCAGACAGTGCTTGCGGAACTCATCAATCTCAAAAGGCAGCGGCTCACCGGTTTCGGGGATCACCTGCTGGCCTTCCAGATCAATAGTGATCCGATAGCCTTCCTTGCCATTAACAGCCTGAAACAGGGCTTCCACGTTATCCTCCGACAACACGATGGGCAATAACCCGTTTTTGAAACAGTTGTTGTAGAAGATATCGGCAAAGCTCGGGGCGATGATCGCCTTGAAGCCAAAATCCATCAACGCCCAGGGCGCATGCTCACGGCTGGAACCGCAGCCAAAATTGCGCCGGGTGAGTAGAACGCTGGCTCCCTGATAGACAGGCTGATTCAGCACAAAGTCCTTATTCAGTGGGCGAGCACTGTTGTCCTGACCCGGAAAGCCTTCGTCCAGATAACGCCATTCGTCAAACAAATTGGGCCCGAAACCGGTCCGTTTGATGGACTTGAGAAACTGCTTTGGAATGATCTGGTCGGTGTCCACATTGGCACGATCAAGCGGAGCAACCAGACCATCATGACGCACAAACTTTTCCATGGTTTTGCTCCTTATGCCTGATCGAGTTCGCGAATATCAACGAAATGGCCTGCCACCGCCGCCGCTGCCGCCATGGCCGGGCTGACCAGATGCGTACGGCCGCCATTACCCTGGCGCCCCTCGAAGTTACGGTTCGAGGTGGAAGCGCAGTGCTCGCCGGCTTCCAGTCGGTCCGGGTTCATGGCCAGACACATGGAACAACCCGGCTCACGCCACTCAAAGCCTGCCGCCACAAAGACCTTGTCCAGGCCTTCTTTCTCCGCCTGCTGCTTGACCAGACCAGAGCCCGGCACCACCAACACCTGCTTGACGCTACCCGCCTTTTGGCGGCCCTTGGCCACTTCCGCCGCCGCCCGCAAGTCTTCGATGCGCGAGTTGGTACAGGACCCGATAAAGACACGATCCACCTTGATATCCGTCACCGCCATTCCCGGTGTCAAACCCATGTACTCATAAGCGCGGGTCATGCCAGAACGTTTGACTTCATCGCTTTCCGCCGCCGGGTCCGGCAGGCTGGCATCCACCGGCACCACCATTTCCGGGCTGGTCCCCCAGGACACCTGGGGCTTGATGTCCGCCGCATCGATATCCACCTGCGCGTCGAACTGGGCATCCGCGTCACTCACCAGGGTGCGCCAATAGGCCTCGGCCTTGTCCCAATCGGCACCTTTCGGGGCAAACGGGCGACCTTTCACGTAATCGATGGTCACATCATCCACTGCCACCATGCCCGCACGGGCGCCCGCTTCGATGGCCATGTTGCAGACCGTCATGCGTCCTTCCATGCTCAAGCTGCGCATGGCACTACCAGCAAATTCAAGCGCATAGCCGGTACCGCCAGCGGTGCCAATCACGCCGATGATATGCAGCACCACGTCTTTCGCCGTCACACCGGGGCCAAGCTCACCCTCAACAGAGACCCGCATATTGTTCATTTTCTTGGCCACCAACGTCTGGGTCGCCAATACATGTTCAACTTCACTGGTACCAATACCGTGGGCCAGACACGCCAGCGCGCCGTTGGTGGAGGTATGGGAGTCACCACAGACCACGGTCATGCCCGGCACCACAGCACCCTGCTCCGGCGCCATCACATGCACAATGCCTTGGCGTACATCGCCAATTCCGAACTCGGTGATACCGAATTCACGGGTATTGTCTTGCAGCGTCTGCACCTGAATCCGCGAGGTGTCATCGGCGATGTCGGCGGCACTCTTGAACGGGGTTGTCGGCACGTTGTGATCAATGGTGGCCACACTGGCACTGGTCCGCCACGGCTGACGACCCGCCAGGCGCAGGCCCTCAAACGCCTGGGGCGAGGTCACCTCATGGATGATCTGGCGATCAATATAGATCAGCGCAGAGCCATCTTCGCGCTGGGTAACGAGGTGGGCTTCCCACAATTTGTCATAGAGGGTTTTGCCTGCCATGCCTTTCTCCTGAAGCGTAGCGTAGTGCCGCAGCGTATTGTCACAACTACAGGCGGGTTTATCACTGGGGCTGGTTTATCACTGGTAATTAATGTAGAACTACGCCATCAATAAATCCAATTCATATTTTTCATTTTTAAGATAACCAATTATTATCCCCTGTACCGACACTGTGGATGCCCCGGGAATGATCGACACCCCAACGCTAACAGCCTTTATGGCCGTTGCCGAAACCGGCTCATTTTCTGCCGCAGCTGAGCGCCTGTACATCACTCAGCCTGCCATCAGCAAACGGATTGCCCTGCTGGAACAACAGCTTGAGGCCCGCTTGTTTGATCGTGTGGGCCGCCAGATCCAACTGACGGAAGCCGGCCGCTCACTGCTGCCGCGCGCACGCCAGGTACTGATGGACGTGGAAGACATGGCCCGCGCCATTCACGATTTATCCGGAGAAGTGGGCGGTAAATTGCGAATCGGCACCAGCCACCATATTGGACTGCACAGACTGCCACCGGTTCTGCGCCAGTTTTCCCGGGATTACCCGCTGGTGAAGCTGGACATCCATTTCATCGATTCCGAAGAAGCCTGGGAAGGTGTACTGCACGGGGAGCTGGAAATGGGGGTGGTCACCCTGCCCCCGCAGCCGGATGAGCGCTTGCACAGCGAAGTCATCTGGAACGACCCACTGGTGTTCATGTGCGCACCGGAACACCCGCTGGCGAAGCAGGAAAACCTGACCCTAGAAGCCTTCACCGATCACAGCGCCATCCTGCCTTCACCGATCACCTTTACCCGCGGCATCGTGGAGCGGCTGTTCGATGAGCATAACCTGAAGCTGGATATCGCCATGTCCACCAACTACCTGGAAACCATTCACATGATGGTGTCCATCGGTCTGGGCTGGAGCGTGCTGCCCGCCACCATGGTGGATCGGGGCATGGTGCAGCTGCCTGTGGATGCGCCACTGCCGCAGCGCCAGCTGGGTGTCGTCACGCACCCGGCCCGCAGCCAGTCCAACGCGGCGAAGGCCTTCCTGCGCGCCCTGCGTAGCCAGGTTATGTGAACACACGGCAGGCGGCGGCCTCAGCCGCCTAGCGGGGCGCGCGGGTAACGCCACCGACAACCAAAAGCGCCGCCGCCGCCACCGCCAGCGCAGACGCCACAACAAACAACAGCACGCCCCATTGCTGCCACAACAACCCCGACAAGCCCGCCCCGGCAGCCCAACCAGCGCCAAAGCCCAGGCTGGAGTACAGCGCCTGCCCCTGACCTGCCAGCGCTTCCCCAAACTGACGGTGCACCCAGGCAATACTGGCGGCATGAAAGCTGCCAAAGCTGGCCGCATGCAGCAGCTGGGCCAGCGCCAACAGCCACAGGGCATCGCCAGCAACACCAATCATCAGCCAGCGCAGCGACGCCAGCAGCAGGCTTACCACCAGAAGCCAGGGGATATGAAAGCGTGCCAGCAGGCGATGCATGATCAGGAACAGCCCGACTTCCGCCACCACCCCCAGAGACCACAACAAACCGACAATGAACTTGCTGAAGCCCAGGTCTTCCAAATAGATGCTGTAAAAAGTGTAGTACGGCCCGTGAGACAGCTGCATCAAAAAAGCCGCCACCAGAAACAGGCTTACCGCCGGGCGACACAGGATCTGCCAGACTGATGTTCCCTCCCCCCCGGCTTGCGCTCGCGGTGCATTGCCCGCAGGCAGGGTCAGCGTTCCCAGCCAGAGTAGCCACAACAGCCCGCTGAGCACCCAGGGCAGCACCTGCGTACCGGCCCGGTCCAGGACTTCACCCAGCACCAACACCGCCACAATAAAGCCCACCGACCCCCACAACCGCACATGGCTGTAGCGGTGGGACTGGCGACCCAGAGATTGCAGAGTGAGCACTTCGAACTGTGCCAGTACCGCGTTCCAGAAGAAGCTGAAAGACACCAACAGCGCGGCCATGGACCAAAACGTATCCACCCAGAACACGGGCAGGAATACGATGGCCGCCAGCAGGTTGCCGGCACGAATGATACGCAGGCGCTGGCCGCTACGATCAGCCAGCCAGCCCCACAGATTTGGAGCGCCGATTTTGGTGAGCTGGGGAATGGCCATCAGAGCGCCGATGGCAGCCGCACTGAAGCCCAGGTCTTTCAGGTACAGAGACCAGTACGGCACCAACGTGCCAAGCAGACCGAAGTAAAAAAAGTAGAAGCCGGAAAGGCGCCAATAATAGGGCATGAAAGAGGAACCTTGCGCTTGACTGGGGTGACGCCTGACGCCTGACGCTAATCAGCATAAAACCGCCTTTCTTCGCCTAAAGCGTCTTTTCGTTTTCTTTGTCTGGCCTCAAGCCTCCAGCGTCTGGCGCTGTCTCAGCCCGGAATCGGTGCGAACGGCGGCACCACATCCCCGTTCTGGCCACGGTGGCGCAGATAATGATCCATCAGCACGATAGCCAGCATGGCTTCGGCAATGGGCGTAGCACGGACCCCGACACAAGGATCATGGCGCCCCTTGGTCACCACCTCGGCAGCTTCACCGTCCAGTCCGATGCTCTTGCCGGGAATCAGAATGCTGGAAGTAGGCTTGAGCGCCATGGCCACGCGAACGGTCTGCCCGGAGCTGATGCCACCCAGCACGCCGCCGGCATGGTTACTCAAAAAACCGTCCGGGGTCATTTCATCGCGATGCTGCTCGCCGCGCTGATTCACCACGGCAAAGCCGTCACCGACTTCCACCCCTTTCACCGCATTAATGGACATCATTGCCTTGGCCAGATCCGCGTCAATGCGATCAAAAACCGGCTCGCCCCAACCGGGCGGCACACCATCGGCAAACACTTCCACGCGGGCACCGATGGAAGAGCCGTCTTTGCGCAGTGCATTGATCAGGTCTTCCAGGGCCGGCACCTTGCTCTCATCCGGGAAGAAGAACGGATTGTTGTTCACCGCCGACCAGTCACAGGACTCGGCCTTCACATCACCAATCCGGGTGCAGCCACCATAGATACGAATGCCCAGGCGCTGCTCCAGGAATTTGCGGGCAATGGCGCCGCCGGCCACGCGCATGGCCGTTTCCCGGGCAGAGGAACGTCCGCCGCCGCGATAATCACGGAAACCGTATTTCTGGGTGTAGGTGTAATCCGCATGGCCAGGCCGGAACGTGCCGGCGATGTTGGAGTAATCCTTGGATTTCTGGTCGGTATTCTCAATCAGCAA
>NZ_LWFX01000941.1:0-2201 GCF_001635175.1 Alcanivorax sp. HI0083
GGGCTGACCGTCAGGCATACGTTTGACGCCGGGAAGGTGGCCCAGTGACCAGTCGATCACATTACTTAGATCCGCGACTTCAAAGTCCGGGTCCATCATGTGCACGTGGCCATCGGACTGTCCCCAGCCCCGCTGGTCGTAGAAGACCACCCAGTAACCGGCTTTCCACGCCGCGATGGCGGCTTCACCGGTGAGGATGGATTTGCCGTAAATTGACATGGGGCGCTTCGCGCGGAAGCCACCAAAACCGTGAGTGGCGATAATCAACGGGGCGCTTTCCCCGGCCTGAAGCTCAGGCTGGTAGACGGTGGCTGCCAGTTTTTTGCCATCCCGGGTCGGGATGCGCACCTGGTAATAATCCTGTTTTTGCGCCTGGATCGTGCGCGGCGCATTGGTTTGAGGCAGGGTGGTGGTACAACCCGATAACACAAAAAAGCCCGTCAGCAGGGCTATCGACATGAAGAGCGGTCGCATGTGGCTACGTCCTCTGTTTATTATTCTGTTATTACTGTGAGGGTGTTATGAAAAAAACGGCTCAACCAAGCCAGGTCGCGGCCACTTTAGTGTGGTTCTTTTATGTTGTCATTGTTGTTTCTTTGGCTGTGACGCTGTGTTGGGCATTGTATAGCCAGTCGAACTATGGCTACCGCTTCTGGTATCAACAACTGGATATTGGCCAACATATACAAATTTATGGCCCTCAGAATCGCTTTAAATCCGGGTTTGAACAATTGCCCCCCGAGCAACACTGGCAGGCATTTGAGCAAATTCGTGATGCCGTGCATAACAGCGGGGCGGGATTGGCTGATATTTATTACCAGCCACCGGGGAAGAATCCACGCCCGTTACTGCACAATGCTGAAGTGCAGCACCTTCAGGACGTGGCCGATTTTATTGATCTGGGGCGTGTGCTCTTCTGGGTGTTGTTGGCCTTGTGGTTGCCGCTCGCCTGGCTTTGCGTCTGGCTTAAAGCACCACCCATGCGCTGGCGGCTTGGCATTACTGTTTTCACTGTGGGGGCTGTGTTAGCGTGGTTCCTGATTGCCGGCCCGACCCAGGTTTTTTATCAGTTTCATCTATGGATTTTCCCCGCTGATCATCAATGGTTTTTCTATTGGCAAGACTCACTGATGAGTACGCTGATGAAGGCCCCGGTATTGTTTGGCGGGATCGCGGCGGTAATCGCTCTGGGGGCATTGCTGCTCACGCCGGTCTTGTACTGGCTGGGCCTGTGGGGGTGTGCGACGGCTTGCGCCGCAGGGGTGGCGCTAAAGAATCCGCCGCGTATATAACAGACCAATTTCGACCAATAAGAAACGGCTCATGAGCATTGAAGTACTGACTGCCGATGTTGAGGGTGGCGAAAATCTGCAGCGCTGGGCTGCCATGGGGTTACCAATCCCGCCCAGCTGGCGCATTGACCGCAGCGTGGTGGCAGACAGTTCTGCCGCGTCGCTGACTCACCAATTACGCGCCTTGCCGCGCATGTTTACCGATGACCGTTATTGGGTGCTTCAACAGGGGCCCATGAATGCGGATTCACGCCGGGAAAGCCTGTTGAATCTGGATTCGGATGAATCACTGGCGGCGGCATTGCGGAGCATTTTCGATCGCGAGCCTGGCCCGGACCATGTGGTGATCCAGGCACTGCCGCGGCAACAGGCTGCCGGGGTGTTGTTCACCCGCCACCCGCTACGCCAGGACCTGCCACACATGGTGGTGGAGGGCGTGGTGGAGGGCAGCAATGAGCGTCAGCGATTGATTTTCGATGACAGCGGCCGACTGGTGCATGCGTCGCAGGCCGTAGTGCCACTAAGCCAACAGGTTGATGAATCCCAGCTGCGACGACTCCACACCACGCTTAAACAAAATTTTGACCGTCCCCAGGCCGGTGAGTGGGTGTTTGATGGCGAACAGCTGTGGCTATTGCAGACGTTGCCGGTGGGCTCGCTCCCCGAACCCAAGGAAGCCTGGACGCGACGTGCCGGAGTAGGGCTGTTTAATCAGGTAGAAACGCCGCTGTGGTACACCCTCGCGGGCCGTTGGCTGAAAGCAGCCTTCTGGGAGCCGCTGGTCGAACAGGCCGGCTGGAGCCGTTTGGCCAAGGTCGAGCCTTATCGGCGCCAGCACAGCCACATCTATACCAATTGCGCTTTTTTTCGCGAACTCCAGCAACAACACAAAGGCGCAGCACGCTTTGT
>NZ_LWFX01000942.1:0-6235 GCF_001635175.1 Alcanivorax sp. HI0083
CAGGGCGTTTATCGCACCCACCTCAACACCCCTTATCTCAATACCATTGCCCCCAAGGACGAAGCCGCCATCCCCGGTGACATGTTCATGGAGCGCCGTATTCGCTCACTGGTGCGCTGGAATGCGCTGGCCACCGTTATGCGGGCCAACATGGATAACGATGATGAGCTGGGTGGCCACATCGCCTCTTTTGCCTCCTCCGCCACCCTTTACGATGTGGGCTTTAATCATTTCTTCCGCGCCCCCAGCGATGAGAACGAGGGCGATTTGGTGTTCTTTCAGGGCCATTCGGCACCGGGTGTCTACGCACGGGCTTACCTGGAAGGGCGCATCAGCGAAGAGCAGCTGGATAACTTCCGCCGGGAAGTGGATGGCAAGGGACTGTCGTCCTATCCCCACCCCTGGCTGATGCCGGACTTCTGGCAATTTCCTACTGTCTCCATGGGGCTGGGGCCGATTCAGGCCATCTACCAGGCCCACATCATGAAGTACCTGCAGAACCGGGAGTTGATCCAGCAGGATAACCGCAAGGTCTGGGCATTCCTGGGTGACGGTGAAATGGACGAGCCGGAATCCCTTGGCGCCCTCGCTCTGGCGGGGCGTGAAAAGCTGGATAACCTGGTGTTTGTGGTGAACTGCAACCTGCAGCGACTGGATGGCCCGGTGCGCGGTAACGGTAAAATTATCCAGGAGCTGGAAGGCGTGTTCCGTGGCGCCGGCTGGAACGTGATCAAGGTAGTGTGGGGGCGCCTGTGGGACCCGTTGCTGGAAAAAGACAGTGAAGGTCTGCTGCGTCGCCGCATGGAAGAATGTGTGGATGGGGAATATCAGGCCTACAAGAAAAACGGTGGCGCCTACACCCGGGAACATTTCTTTGGTGAGAACCCGGAACTGAAGAAACTGGTCGAGCACATGAGCGATGAAGATGTGTATCGCCTGAACCGGGGTGGCCACGATCCGTTCAAGGTGTACGCGGCGTATCACGCTGCGGTGAATCACACCGGGCGGCCCACGGTGATTTTGGCCAAGACGGTCAAGGGTTATGCCACCGGTGCCGGTGAAGCCGTCAATAAAACGCATCAGATGAAAAAACTGGATCTGGAAAGCCTGAAGGATTTCCGCGACCGCTTCGATATGCCGTTCACCGATGAGCAGCTGGAAGAGGTGCCCTATTACCGCCCGGCAGAGGACTCCGCCGAGCTGCGTTACATGAAGGAACAACGCGACAAACTGGGCGGCTATATGCCCGTGCGCCGCCAGAAAGCCAGCCAGCAATTGACCATCCCCGGGCTGGATGTGTTTGCCAACTTTCTTGAAGGCAGTGGTGATCGGGAAATATCCACCACCATGGCCTTCGTGCGCATGATGAGCACGCTGATCAAGGACAAGCAGATTGGTGAGCGCGTGGTACCGATTGTGCCCGATGAAGCCCGTACCTTTGGCATGGAAGGGCTGTTCCGCCAGTTAGGCATTTATTCATCCGGCGGCCAGAAGTATGAACCGGAAGATGCTGGCCAGGTGATGTATTACCGGGAAGACAAGAAGGGGCGCATTCTCGAAGAAGGCATCAACGAAGCCGGTGCCATGTCCGGCTGGCTGGCGGCAGCCACCAGTTACAGCGTCCACGACTTCACCCTGATTCCGTTCTACATCTATTACTCCATGTTCGGCTTCCAGCGCGTGGGAGACCTGTGCTGGGCCGCCGGCGACAGCCAGGCCCGCGGTTTTCTGCTGGGCGCCACCGCCGGGCGGACCACCCTGAACGGCGAAGGGTTGCAGCACCAGGATGGCCACAGTCATCTGCTGGCCAGCACCGTGCCCAACTGTGTCAGTTACGATCCCACCTACAGTTACGAGCTGGCAGTGATTCTTCAGGATGGCCTCAGACGCATGTATGAGGACAACGAAAAGGTGTTCTATTACCTGACCCTGATGAATGAGAACTACATGCACGGTGCCATGCCTGAAGGGGCGGAAGAAGGCATCCGCAAAGGCATGTATCTGCTGCGTGAAGGCAAACCGAAAGCAAAGAAAACCCTGCGGGTTCAGCTGCTCGGCAGCGGTACGATATTGCGCGAAGTGGAAGCGGCGGCGGACTTGCTGCGAGAGGATTTCGGTGTGGCGGCGGATGTGTGGAGCGTCACCAGCTTCAACGAGCTGCGTCGTGAAGGGCTTCAGCTGGACCGCGACGATATGCTCAACCCGGAAAAAGAGCGAGGGCCTAACTGGGTAGAGAAATGCCTGGAGGGTCGCGCCGGGCCAGTGATCGCATCCACTGATTACATGCGCGCCTTTGCCGACCAGATTCGCCCCTGGGTGAAAGCCCCGTATTCGGTGCTGGGTACCGATGGTTTCGGGCGCAGCGACTCACGCCAGAAGTTACGCCATTTCTTTGAAGTGGATCGTTACTTCGTGGTGCTGGCGGCACTGAATGCCTTGCGCAAAGAGGGCAAGGTTGAGGCTGCGGTGGTGAAACAGGCCATTGAGAAATATGGCATCAATACGGATAAACCCTATCCGGTGATGCATTGATCGCACCCATCACTGATTATCGATCAGTGATCTCACTATAAGGAGTTCAGGTGTGAGTAAAACGCAAATTCATGTTCCCGATGTGGGCAGCAGTGATCCTGTTGATGTCATCGAGATCAGCGTGAAAGTTGGCGATACCATTAACGCCGAAGACACCATTATTGTGCTGGAATCCGACAAGGCAACAGTGGAAGTGCCAGCGCCCCAGGGCGGAAAAGTTGCTGCAATCAGTGTCAAGGTGGGTGATCGCGTCAAGGAAGGCGATGCGGTTATGGAGCTTGAGGCCGAAGGCAATGATGAATCCGTAGCAGCAGATGACAAGGGCGACACGGCGCAGGGTAGCGGTGCCCAATCGCAGCCGCAGGATGAGCCGAAAAAGGAAAACGCGTCGGGCGACAGCGCCAAGGTGGACAAGCCGAAAGAGCAGGCAGGAAGCCGCACGGAAACCGTAAAGGTGCCGGATCTTGGTGATATCGATGCGGCAGAAATTATTGAAGTGAATGTGGCTGTGGGCGATGAGCTCGACGAAGAGCAGGTCATCGTGGTGGTGGAATCCGACAAGGCGTCGCTGGAAATTCCGTCGCCGAACGCCGGCAAGGTGGAGTCGGTTAGCGTCAGCGTCGGTGACAAGGTCGGCACCGGTGATGCCCTGATTACATTGGCGGTTGCGGGTGGTTCTGTATCAGCAGAAGCAAGCGAGCGAGAACCGGAGAGTGAAAAAGAGGCTGATGCCGAACACGCCAATAAGGAGGAGAAGGAAACCGGCAAAGACAGTGACACAGGCGCACAAGGCAAGCCGGCACAGAAAAGCGAGCCTTCCTCTTCATCCCGGGGGCAAGTCGCCGACAGTGGGGCGTCTCCGTCCAAACCTGTCCATGCTGGCCCTGCGGTGCGCAAGCTGGCTCGGGAAACCGGGGTGGATTTGTCACAGGTCAGCGCCACAGGCCCGAAAGGTCGTATTCTCAAAGATGACGTGCATGCCTATGTGAAGCAGCGCCTGGAAGGGCAGCCGGCCGGGGGCGCAGGCGGTGGCCTGGCAGTAGAACTGCCGGAGATTGATTTCAGCCAGTTCGGAGACATTGAGCGGGTTGAGTTAAACAAGCTACGCAAGGTATCCGCCCAGAATTTGACGCGTTCCTGGTTGACCATTCCCCATGTGACCCAGCATGACAATGCGGATATCACCGACCTGGAAGCGTTCCGCAAAAGTCAGAACAAACGCCTTGAACGCGAGGGCGTAAAGCTCACCATGCTGGCGTTTTTGGTGACAGCCTGTGCGCGGGCGCTGAAGGAGTACCCGCGTTTCAACAGTTCGCTGGAAAACAGTGGCGAGGCGTTGATTGAAAAACGCTATATCAATATTGGTATAGCGGTAGACACCCCCAATGGTCTGGTCGTGCCGGTGATCAAGGATGCGGACAAGAAAGGGCTGAAGGAAATCGCTCTGGAAATGGGCGAGCTGGCCGAGAAAGCCCGTAACCGTAAGTTGACACCTGCGGATATGAAAGGCGGAACCTTCAGCATTTCGTCCCTGGGCGGTATTGGTGGGACTGCGTTTACGCCGATTGTGAACTGGCCGGAAGTGGCGATTCTCGGCGTGAGCCGTTCGGACATGCAGCCGGTATGGGATGGTAATCAGTTTCAGCCCCGGCTGATGCTGCCGATGAGTTTGTCTTACGATCACCGGGTTATTGATGGGGCGGCTGCGGCGCGGTTCACGACGTACTTGAGCCAACTATTGACGGATATGCGTCAGGCGTTGTTGTAGGGCTTCGCGTCGACGGTCTGGAAAAGACAATTCGCCATGCAAGCATGGCTTCCCACAGTAACGCGCTTGTCTTGTGGGAGGCGATGCTCGCATCGCGAACAGGGCGGCTTTCATGCCGGTTTAGTGTTTCGAGATAAGAATTGCCCGGACGTTACNCTCCGCGCTCCCCTTTTTTCTGTTTCCGTTTTTCTTTGCGTTCTTCCCAGCGCTCTTTGCGGTCTTCTTTAAGCTCCGCCATTTTCTCCTGCTGTTCCGGTGTCAGAATGGCGTTGATTTTTGCCTGGGTTTCATCGTGCAAGGCTTTCATTTTCTCACCCTGCTCCTCAAAGACGCTGGTCATTTTTGCGCTTTGCGTTTCCGTCAGTTCCAGCTTTTTTGTCATGTGTTCGACCATTCTCTCACCGCCCCGATGACCGGGGCCCATGGCAAAAGCGGATGTGGTAAAAACAGCAAGAATAACGATGGCGATCTTTTTCATGGGGCTTTCTCCTTGTGACTCCATTGAGTCCCTGAATGTGATGGGGAGAGTATTGCGGCAAAGGGTGCAAGCAATATGCAGGAAATGTGGAAGAAGCAGTTACTAGCTGCGAGCAACGAGCTGCAAGGAAAATCAAAACCGCAACGACGCCTGATTTGTGCTGTAGGAGATTCCCTTCCAGGGGCCGAACCGTGCGCAGCACGGAATCCCCGAAAGGCGATCAATCGTGCGGAACGCTCGTCTAGCGCCTCGCTTCGCGAGGTTCGACTCCTACAAGTAGGCGGAGGTGTTACGGCGTTTCCAGCCGATACCCCACCCCGTACACGCTGCCTATCCAGTCATGGGATTGTGCGTCGCCGTCACTGAGTTTGCGGCGCAGCTTACGGATGTGGCTGTCGATGGTGCGGTCGGACACCACGCGGTGGTCCTTGTAGATTTCGTCCATCAGCTGGTCCCGTGACCAGATTCGGCCCGGCTGGCGAGACAGGGTGGCGAGCAGGGCGAATTCGATAGCGGTGAGTGCGATGCGTTGCTGGCCCTGGGACTGATTGAGAATAGCTTCATAGCGTTCCTCATCGAGTCGCAGTCCATCGTCTTGCTCGCTGGGTTCGGGATTCGCCCGGCGCAGAACGGCTTTCACCCGGGCTACCAGTTCACGAGGACTGAACGGTTTGCAGATGTAATCGTCAGCGCCCAGTTCCAGGCCCAGCAGGCGGTCCACTTCATCCACGCGGGCGGTGACCATGAGAATCGGCACGTTGCTGTGCTGGCGGATGGCCTTGCACACTTCCATGCCATCGCCGTCGGGCAGCATCAGATCCAGCAATATCGCATGAAAGGATTGCTCACGGGCCAGGGCAATGGCGGCTTTGGCGCTGTCGGTCTGTTCGGTCTGGTAGTGGGCATGTTGCAGGTAATCCGCCACCAGCTGTGACAGGCGCGGTTCATCTTCCACGATCAGGATGCGGCTCATGGCGCGTCTCCCGGTAGCGAGATCTGGATGTGCACACCGCCCAGCGGGCTGTGCTGCGCATGAAGGGTGCCGCCGTGGGCTTCGACAATGCGCTGGCAAATAGCGAGCCCCAGCCCGGCTCCCCCGGTGCGGCGGTTACGGGAGCTTTCCACCCGATACAGGTGATCAAACAGTTTGGGCAGGGCGTCGTCGGGGACGCCGGGGGCGCTGTCATCCACCGTCAGTAACCAGGTGTCATCTTTTTGCCGGGTCAAGGAAACGGCCAGCTCGCCGCCGTCGGCGGTGTACTTGAGGCTGTTCTGAAACAGGTTATCCAGTAGCTGGCGCAGGCGTACCGGGTCCTGCTGGAGCAGGGCCTGATCGGGCAAAGTCGTGCGGCAGGTTATCTCGCGTTGCGCAAAAGCGCCCCGGTAGCTGTCGAGCACGTCCTCGATAAGGCTGCTCAGATCTTCCTGACGGAACTGGTAGCGCAGGTTTCCGCCGT
>NZ_LWFX01000943.1:0-1034 GCF_001635175.1 Alcanivorax sp. HI0083
TCGTACACATTGTCACGCTGCCGATAGCCGCTGGCGACCAGCCGGCTGCGGGTGGCTTCCATGTCGAAGCGATCGCCCACCTTGAGCAGGAAGCTGTTGCCGGTGATGTGGATCGGCGGCGCCAGGCGCTGCATTAGCGTATTGACCGGCACCACCAGAATGCCCTTGTGGGTGGTGGGCAACTGGTGCAGTACCTGAATGCGGTCGCTGATGATGTCCTGGTGGGGGCTGAACAGGTCGTAGGGTAGGGTTTCCCAGTCCGGGAACAGCATCACCGGCGTGTCGCTGCCGGCCAGATAGAAGCTCAGGGAGTCGGTGAGCTGCTGGGCGCGGCTGCTGTTGGGCGCCAGGATCACGAACAGGTGGTCTTCGCTGCGGGCCAGCTCGGCCAGTACGGCGGCCATGCTGCCGGCATTGAGGCCGGCCCAGTCCTTGTAGTGCTCTCGCCCGCTGGGAAAGAGGTTGCTGTCGGGGAGTAACTTCATTCAGACCCGTTCCTGCGCATTCGGTGGGCGCGTATTGTAGCCAAGGGTGACGGTGCCGTCAGCGCCGTCTACACTGCGGGCATCATTTGGGGAGGTGGCATGATCACATTACAACAATGGAAAGATTGTGAAGGGCAGACTTTCGCGCTGGAAAATGGCGATAGTTTGACGCTGGCGGAAGTGAATGTGCCGGTGTCTCCCGAGGGGTGGGAGTGCTTTTCCCTGCTGTTCGCGGGCCGGTTACAACTGGAGCAAGGCGCGGTGGTTATACACAGCGAGACGCTGGGTGAGGCGTCCGTGTTTCTGGTGCCGGTGGGGCCGCTGGGCGCCAGCGATGGCACCTACCATTTCGAGGCGGTGTTCAATCGCCAGCTCGCCAGCGCATAAGCAGGTAGACGCCCTTGTCTTCCTGCTCCTCAAAGCCCAGCCGAAGATAGAGTCGCCGCGCCGGGTTGTTGGTTTCCACGTGAATAGTCAGGGGTTTGCCGGACTGGCGAGCCCGTGATTGCAAGGTGGAGAGAATCTGTGAACCGAGCCCGGTGCCGCGAA
>NZ_LWFX01000944.1:0-2475 GCF_001635175.1 Alcanivorax sp. HI0083
GCCCACTTGCACGGCGGTTGCGCCTAACGCCATGGCGGCCCGCACGCCGGCCGGACTGGCAATGCCGCCGGCGGCGATCACCGGAATGGAGACGGCATCGGCCACCTGCGGCACCAGACTGAAGGTGCCCTGCTGGCGGCTCAGGTCATCACTGAGAAAGTGGCCCCGGTGCCCGCCCGCTTCCAGCCCCTGGGCGATCACGGCATCGGCGCCTTGTGCCTGGAGCCAGAGTGCCTCTTCAACCGTGGTAGCGCTGGACAGAACCGTGGCCCCGGTGGCTTTTACCCGGTCCAGCAGGCTGGCCTCCGGCAAGCCGTAATGAAAGCTCACCACCGCAGGCTGGAATTGTGCCAGCACTGCCGCGCAATCGGCATCAAACGGCTTGCGCGAAGGGCCTTCGGGAATCGCTGATGGATCGGCGCTGAACTCGTCATAGTAAGGGCGCAGGGTTGCTACCCAGCGTTGTTCGCCTTCCGGGTTGGACGCCGGGGAATCGTGGCAGAAAAAATTCACGTTCCAGGGATTGTTGGTGGCGGCGCTCAGTTGCGTCAGCTGCTGCTCCAGACCAGCGGCATCGAGCATCCCGGCGGGCACGGATCCCAGCCCTCCGGCCTCACACACTGCCGCGGCCAGACGCCAGTCTTGCACCCCGGCCATGGGCGCCTGAATCAGTGGTAGAGAGGTGTTGAACAGAGATCGCATAAGGCATTCCAGGTCGGCAGGAAAAAGGGTCAGCGAATCACAAGATCCAGTATAAATGCGGCCCGGTCGTTAACCGGGGCTCTGGGGACTTCAACCAGTGTGTAGCCGAAATGCCGATAGGCGGTCTGCATGATTTCAAAGGTAGCGACGGCTTCAGCAAACGACTGTTTGCGTTCCTTGTCGTTGGTAAAGATAGCGTCCCAGGGAGGGAAGAGGAAGACAGGGTTGTGGTATCGATACTTTTCACAGGCCTCAATCAAGGATCTGGGAACAGGCAGGCTTTCAAGGAGGGAGTAACCATAGATATCGACCAGCCCCCGGTCAAAAAAGACCGTCTCCTCATGGTCTGCAAAATGGGCATGATGGGTTAGCTCAGCCGACAGCATTTGGTTACGAAAGGCGACCTTGTCCAGCCAGGGAACAGCCTTCCCGCCCTGTTCAACCTGCGATTGAATCACTTGGCGGCCGACTTCCTCGGAACAGTGAAAACCCAGGCTGGCAATATGCTCGATGACCGCAGTCTTGCCAGAGCCGGGTCCCCCGGTCAGCACCATGGGTGTTGTCATTTGTTTGCGCATGACTGTCGGATTTCAGCCTGGGTATCAGCTCTTTGTGTCTACTTTGCTGATGGTGCCTTGGGCTACCGCGACGAGCCGTTCTTCGCCGTTATTGAGGGCGATCACTTCGCACTGGCAGACGGCCTGTCTCTTGCCACTGGAAAGCACGGTGGCGCGGGCGGTTAGTCGTTCTCCCAGTGCCGGGCGCAGATAGTTGATCTTGTATTCGGAGGTGACAGAGTCACCCAGTACGGAGCCCCCGGCATAGGTAAGTGCATTGTCTGCCAGATAGCTGACAACACCGCCGTGGACAAAGCCATGCTGTTGTTTCAGTTCATCGCGAACGGCCAGGGTCAGCACGGCCTTGCCGGGCTCGAAGGCCTCCAGCTCCGTGCCAAGCAGAACACTGAATGGCTGGCTGCCGAGGATGTTTTTGCCGAATGAGAGAAGGTCGGTCATTACAAGCCCCCGTATAAGGAAAAGGAGGCTGCTTGCAGCGGGTTCGCTTGCAGGCAGCCCTTTGCCGCCAATTGGCGCGGGTTAATGGTTATTCCGTACCGGTTGCCGGCAATGTTTGTGGTGCCCGGACCTCGGCACTGCCAATGCCACGGGGGTCGCTGGCGGCGGTCACTTCGCCGCTGTTCTTGCCACTGCCCTTGCGCCACAGAATGGCCTGCATATTGCCATAATTGCGACCGGTGGAGACGACCTTGTGGCCCATCAGCATCAGGTCCTTGGCGGCCTGGCTGCCGACGAATTCCGGCTCTGCCTGGACTTCGTCAGGCAGAAACTGATGGTGGAAACGCACGCGACTGACCCAGTCCTCGACCGGTTTATCGTTGGCGGCTTCAAGGACGCCCAGCATCACCATGGAGATGATGCGGCTGCCGCCGGGGGTGCCGAGAATGGCGATCCGGTCGTCGAATTCCACGAAGGTGGGGGTCATGGAAGACAGCGGGCGCTTGCCGGGGGCGATGGCGTTGGCCTCGCTGCCCACCAGGCCGTAGGCGTTGGGGCTGCCGGGTTTGGCGGAGAAATCGTCCATTTCGTTGTTGAGCAGCACTCCGGTGCCGGGGGCCACAAAGCCGCTACCGAACGGCAGGTTAATGCTCAGGGTGGCGGCGACCCGGTTGCCGTCTTTATCCAGTACCGAGAAATGGGTGGTGTGAAAGCCCTCTTCCACGCTGATCGGCTCGCCCAGGCTGCTGCTGGGGGT
>NZ_LWFX01000945.1:0-2097 GCF_001635175.1 Alcanivorax sp. HI0083
AAGACCATGGAGATCACCACGGATCCCCAGGACAGCCCCACCCGTGCCGACGACAACGAGCTGCTGGAAATGGTCTCCAAACTGGCCATGCAGGCCGGCTGGCTCACCCCCACCCTGCAGAAGCTGTCCACCCTGTTTGTGGAAGACAGCCGTTATGTGGGCCCGGCCAACAAAGTCTTTGCCAATCACCGCACCGTGCGTTTCAACGAAATGGAATACACGGTACCGGCGGAACAAGGCATCGCTTGCCTGGAAGAAGTCTGCGCCGCCATTCGCGAGCATGACATCAACGTGTTCTTCCCCATTGAATTCCGTTACGTCGCCGCCGACGACAACCTGCTGTCCATGTTCCATCAGCAGCCCGGCGCCAGCCTGTCGATACACCAATACTTTGAACAGGACTACCAGCCGCTTTTCGACGTGGTAGAACCCATTCTGCGTCGCTACGCCGGTCGCCCTCACTGGGGCAAGATTCATAACCTGGGACGCAAGGAACTGGCCGAACTGTATCCGGCCTTTGACCGTTTCCAGGCCGTGCGCAAAGAACTGGACCCACAGGGGCGGATGTTGAACCCGCATCTGCAGCGCCTGTTTTTATAGGGTAGAAATCGGCCATGTCGCAAAGGCTTAGCTGGCCCTTGCGGCCTACGCACTCTTGATCGGTTATCGCTTATGAAACGACGTCATTTTCTTTTTGGCGCAGTCGCGCTTGCTGCGGGTGGCTGGTGGCTGCGGCCGGACAATCGTGGGGCGGCCCATAATGCCTACTTCCAGTCGCTGAACGATATCCTGAAACAACAGGGCCCCGGCCGCCCGCTGATGCTCATTGACCGTCAGCGGCTGATAGCCAACTGCCAGACACTGGTCGGCCTGCTGCCCAGCCATTGCCAATTGCGCATCGTGGCGAAATCCCTGCCCAGCGTGCCGCTGATTCAGGAAGTCATGACCCACACCGGCAGCCAGCGAGTGATGGTTTTCCATCAACCCTTCATGAATGCCCTGGCCGATGCCGAGCCCGGCGCAGATATGCTGCTGGGCAAACCCATGCCCATCCAGGCCGCCCGTCGTTTCTACACCGAGCTGGGCGAGACCCACCCCTTCGATCCAGACCAGCAATTGCAGTGGTTGATTGATTCTTCAACCCGCCTTGAGCAGTACCTGGCACTGGCCCGCGAAAACGGCAGACGACTCAATATCAATATCGAAATTGACGTGGGCCTGCACCGGGGAGGCCTCAACGACCCGCAACAACTGGACGCCATGATCTCGCTGATCGAGGCCCATCCTGAGCAACTGCGTTTCAGCGGCTTCATGGGCTACGATGCCCACGTGGGGAAATTGCCCGCCTTTATCCAGAGCGCCGAAGAGGGCCACCGGGAAACCGAAGCCCTCTACCAACGCTATATCGACAGGCTGTATCAGCTGAACCCCGCCTACCAGCAACAGACATTGTGCTTTAACGGCGCCGGCAGCCCCACGGTGGCACTCTACGACAACACCACCGTGGTCAACGAACTCAGTGCCGGCTCCTGTCTGGTCAAGGCCAGCGATTTCGACCTGCCACTCTTGAAAGACTTTCAGCCCGCCGCCTTTATCGCCGCCCCGGTGATCAAACAACTGGACGGCCTCACACTGCCCGGGCCACTACCGCTGGGTGAACTCTGGCAAGGCTGGGATGCCAACCGTCGGCACACCTATTTTATTTACGGCGGCTACTGGAAGGCCGAGCCGGTTTCCCCGCCGGGGATCCAGGCCAACCCGGTGTACGGTGTGAGCACCAACCAGATGATGTACAACGGCAGCCCGGACACCGCCCTGCAGATAGACGACCAACTGTTCTTCCGGCCCACGCAAAGCGAATTCGTGCTGCTGCAGTTTGGTGACCTGGCGGTGTGGGATAACGGTGCCCTTGCCGACTGGTGGCCCCCTCTTCCCCAGGGCAACGGCGCCTGATGACCTGGCCGTTGCTCAGCCGGTTTGCGCACCTCGCCAGCCTTGCCCCCGTTGCCCTGTGCGACCTGCCCACCCCGGTGGAACCGCTGCCAGCACTGGGGTCGCTCTGCTGGGTGAAACGCGATGACATCAGCGCCCACCCGT
>NZ_LWFX01000946.1:0-5943 GCF_001635175.1 Alcanivorax sp. HI0083
CGCTCGCGTTTTTCTGCGTCCGGGTAGTGGCAAGATCAGCGTTAATGGTCGCCCGCTGGATGTGTATTTCGGCCGTAAAACCAACCAGATGGTTGTTCGTCAACCGCTGGAGCTGGTGGACGCGACGGACAAGTTTGATGTGCTGGTTACCGTTAGCGGTGGCGGTAACAACGGTCAGGCTGGCGCCATCCGTCACGGTATTACCCGTGCGCTGATGGAGTATGACGGTGAGCTGCGTGGTCAGCTGCGTCGTGCCGGTTACGTGACACGTGATGCCCGTGAAGTTGAGCGTAAGAAAGTGGGTCTGCGCAAGGCGCGTCGTCGTCCGCAGTTCTCCAAGCGTTAAGCTTCAAGCACTACAGCTACACAAAAAAGCCCAGCAATGCTGGGCTTTTTTGTGTTCAAATCAGGTGTTTAGCGATTCTGGCGGGGTAATAACCGGTTGTCAGGTGTGGGCTTTTTCTTTACCATTTGCGCCGCCTTACTCCGTCCGTGACACGAGGATAAACTTCGCGTCCCGGATTAACCCCGAGCGTGGGATCTAAGGGGAGAATAACTCAATGAGCAACGACGGCGTTAATAGCAGCCGCCGCACTTTCCTGATTGGCTTGACTTCGGCGATTGGTGCCGCAGGAGCCGTTGGCGTGGCTGTACCTTTCGTTAAGTCCTGGCAACCTAGTGCCAAAGCCAAAAATGCCGGTGCGCCGGTAAAAGTGGATATTGGCCGGTTGGAAGCGGGGCAGCGCGTAGTAGAAGAATGGCGAGGCCAGCCCATCTGGGTGGTGCGTCGCACGGACGATATGCTGGATACCTTGCCGAAGCTGGACGAGAAGCTTCGTGACCCTGCTTCCGAAGCGGATCAGCAGCCGGAATATGCCAGAAACGAGTGGCGCTCTATCAAGAAGGAATATCTGGTCCTGATTGGTACTTGTACTCACCTGGGCTGCTCCCCGCTCTTTGAGGATCAGCCGACGGTAGAACTGGAGCATGGTGGCTTCTTCTGCCCCTGTCATGGCTCCAAGTTCGATCTGGCCGGCCGGGTGTACAAGAGCGTTCCGGCACCCACCAATCTGGTGGTTCCGCCGCATTCTTACCTGAGCGAAGCTGTCGTTATCGTCGGCTCTGAGGAAGGGGAGACCAAGGCATGATGGGAATGGTGAATCGCGTTGTCGATTGGGTAGATGCCCGTCTGCCCGTGGTAGACGCCTACAAGCGTCACATGTCCGAATACTATGCGCCGAAGAACTTCAACTTCTGGTACTACTTTGGTGTGCTTTCCATCGTGGTGCTGGTAAACCAGCTGCTCACCGGCATCTGGCTGACCATGTTCTTCTCCCCCAACGAAGGCTTTGCCTCCGTTGAATACATCATGCGTGATGTGGAGTGGGGCTGGCTGATCCGCTACATGCACGCAGTGGGCGCGTCTGCGTTCTTTGCTGTGGTGTACCTGCACATGTTCCGTGGCCTGATGTACGGCTCCTACAAGCCGCCGCGGGAGCTGGTGTGGATCTTCGGTATGCTGATCTACCTGGCGCTGATGGCCGAAGGTTTCCTCGGTTACGTACTGCCCTGGGGCAACATGTCCTACTGGGGTGCCCAGGTAATTATCTCCCTGGCGGGCGCGATCCCGTTTGATCTGCTGCCGTTCATTAGTGCGGCAGACGCCAAGGAAATTGGTGAAGGCCTGACTACCTGGGTGCGCGGCGATTACCTGCTGTCCACTGCCACGGTGAACAAGTTCTTCGCGCTGCACGTTGTCGCTATTCCGATTGTGTTGCTTGCTCTGGTGGTGCTGCACATTCTGGCGCTGCACGAAGTGGGTTCCAACAACCCGGACGGCGTGGAAATCAAGCAGAACAAGGATGAAAACGGCGTTCCGGTTGACGGCATTCCGTTCCACCCTTACTACACCGTGAAGGACCTGCCCGGCGTGATTGTCTTCCTGATGATCTTCTCCGTGGTGATCTTCTTCTTCCCGGATGGTGGTGGTTACCTGTTGGAGAAGCCGAACTTCGAGCCGGCCAACCCGCTGAAAACTCCTGACCACATTGCGCCGGTTTGGTACTACGGCCCGTATTACGCCATGCTGCGTGCCACAACCATCGACTTCATCATGTCTTCCAAGGCATGGGGTCTGGTGGCCATGGGCGGCGCGATCGTGATCCTGTTCGTGATCCCGTGGCTGGATCGTCACCCGGTGAAGTCCATTCGCTATCGCGGTATCTGGAGCAAGATCTTCATGACGCTCTTCGTGCTGGACTTCCTGATGCTGGGCTATTTCGGTACTCAGCCGGCAACTCCAGGCAAGACGATGATGGCGCAGTTCGGCACGATCTATTATTTCAGCTACTTCCTGCTGATCATGCCGTTCGTGCATAAATTCGAGAAATCCAAGCCGGTTCCGGAACGGGTAACGGGGGGACACTGATGAAGAAACTAGCGGTTATTCTTTTCAGCTGCCTGCCGTTGGTCGCATTCGCGGCTGGCGGTGGCCACAACGAGTACGTGGTTAAAGCGCCGGTAAACCTGCAAGACAAGGTCAGCCTGCAAAACGGTGCCAAGCTGTTCGTCAACTACTGCCTGGGTTGCCATACCCTGCAGTACCAGCGCTACAGCCGCATGGCGGAAGATCTGGACATGCCGGAAGAGCTGGTGATGGAGAACCTGAACTTCGTCAGTGACAAGTTCGGTGACCAGATGCATAACGCCATGGACCAGGACGACGCGAAGAAGTGGTTTGGTAATGCACCGCCGGATCTCACCATGGTGACCCGGTACCGTTCTTCCGACTGGGTGTATTCGTACCTGATCAACTTCTACGAAGATGAGTCCCGTCCGTTCGGTTACAACAACCATGTGTTCCCGAGCGTGGGTATGCCCCACGTGATGGCGGGTCTGGAAGAAGAGTTGGGCGAAGACGAGTTCAAGCAGGCCATGGGCGATATCACTAACTTCCTGACCTACACTGCGGAGCCGGTTCGCCCGCAGCGTGAACGTCTGGGTGTTTATGTGCTGGTCTTCCTGGGCATCCTGTTGATCCCGGCTTACCTGCTCAAAAAGGAATACTGGAAAGACGTACACTGATACTTCAGTGTAGGATTCCAGCGTTGAACAGGGTATCCGCGTAAGCGGTTACCCTGTTT
Organism: Alcanivorax sp. HI0083; assembly: GCF_001635175.1. NCBI lineage: Bacteria > Pseudomonadati > Pseudomonadota > Gammaproteobacteria > Oceanospirillales > Alcanivoracaceae > Alcanivorax > Alcanivorax sp. HI0083. The sequence continues at coordinate 3,144 of NZ_LWFX01000946.1, forward strand.
CTGTTATAGATCACTAGTGTGGAGATGACTCGACAATGGGTGTGGTGACCAAGCGTTCTTCAATGACTTTCTTTTCTTCCCCGGAAGATCATTACAGCCATCGCGTGCGTATCGTGCTGGCAGAAAAAGGGGTCACAGTCGATATCGTTGATGTGGACAGCAGCAACAAGCCGGAAGATCTGGCCTCGCTGAACCCGTACAATGAAGTGCCCACGCTGGTTGATCGTGAGCTGACCCTGTTTCAGTCCACGGTGATCATGGAGTATCTGGACGAGCGTTTCCCGCATCCGCCGTTGTTGCCGGTTTACCCGGTGGCGCGTGCCCAGAGCCGCCTGTTGATTCACCGCGTGGAGCGTGACTGGTGTGGTCATGTGGATGCGATCCTGGCCGGTGAAGAGAAAGACGCCAGCCTGAACAAGCGTCGCAAGGAACTGCGTGAGGCGATTATTGCCACCGCGCCGATCTTCAGCGAGCTGCCGTACTTCATGAGCGAAGAGTTCACCTTGGTGGACTGCGTGGTGGCGCCGATCTTGTGGCGGTTGCCGGCGTTGGGTATTGAGCTGCCTGCCAAGCAGGTCAAGCCGTTGCTGGACTACGCCGAGCGTCTGTTTGATCGTGATGCGTTCCAGGCCAGCCTGACCGACGCCGAGCGCGAACTGCGTAACCCGCTGTAACCATGTCCGAAATGACCTCCAATCGCCCGTATCTGATACGGGCGATCCACGAATGGATCTGCGATAACGGCCTGACTACCCACCTGGCAGTGAATGCCAGTTTCCCGGGTGTGGAAGTGCCGCAGGACTTTGTGCAGGACGGCCAGATCGTGCTGAACATTGCGCCGCGCGCGGTAACCCAGTTTGTGGCGGATAATGATGAAATTGCCTTTTCTGCCCGCTTTGGTGGCATGCCCATGACGATCCGGGTGCCAGTGAATGCGGTGGTAGCGATCTTTGCCCGTGAAAACGGCCAGGGTATGGCGTTTGACCCGGTGGACCCACCGGAGCCACCGACGACCCCGGAGCCTGAGAAGAAAGAGGAAGGCAAAGGCAAGGTCAGCCACCTGAAAGTGGTAAAATAAGAAAGTGAGACGCAGCACGCCTCACGCTGCATGCAACACGCAAAAGCCCGCTCACTGAGCGGGCTTTTTGTTTTCCGTGGGCCGTGACGCGGAGGTGGGTTGCCGGCGCGCAGCGCCTAGTCGATATACTCGATGATCTTTACGATCTTCTGTACGCCATACACCTTCTGTACCTGGGCGACCACGGCGTCGGCTTCGGCATGGGTGAGCAGGCCCATCAGGTACACCACGCCGTTTTCCGTCACCACCTTGGTGCGCCAGCCCGGCGCATCGCCGTTGATCAGCAGGCGGCTTTTTACCTTGCTGGTGAGCCAGGTGTCATTGGTGCGAGCCAGGAAGGAGCCTGAGCCCACTACCTGCAGTTCGTTGTGCACGTTGCGCACATGGCGTACCTGGCTGGCGATATTTTCCGCCTGGGTGCTCAGATCTTCATTGGCTACCTGGCCTGCAAGCAAGACGTTGCCGTTGTAGCTGACTACCACGATACGGGACTCGTCCAGCTCGGCGCTGGCCCGTGACAGGTTGACGGCGACTTTTCGCTCGATGTTGCCATCTTCCACAAAGGCGCCAAAAGTCCGTGAGCCATGATCCTGGTCCGTGGGCTGGTCGGACATGCCCTTGGACAGGGATGCGCACCCGGTGGTCAGGCTGAACAACAGAGCCAGGGTTGCAAGAGTCGATAAGCGGATGAAGCGTGCGACCATTACTGGCCTCCGAACAACTGCTGGTCGATGTAATCGCACAGCGAATGAATGACCAGGAGGTGGACTTCCTGAATGCGGGCTGTGGAGGTGGCGGGCACCCGGATTTCGATATCGTTGGGGCCATACAAGTTGACCATTTCACCGCCTTCCTTGCCGGTCATGGCGACCACCCGCATTTCCCGGTCGTGGGCAGCCTGAATAGCCTGGATCACGTTGGCGGAATTGCCGCTGGTGGAAATGGCCAGCAGGATATCGCCACTGCCGCCCAAGGCGCGGACCTGCTTGGAGAAGATCTCGTTGTAGCTGTAATCGTTGGCGATTGAGGTCAGCGTGGACNAGTCCGTGGTTAGTGCGATGGCGGGCAGGGCCGGGCGCTCCATTTCAAAACGGTTTAGCAGCTCGGAAGAGAAGTGCTGGGCGTCGCCAGCGGAGCCGCCGTTGCCGCAGGTGAGGATCTTGCCGCCGTTGAGCAGGCATTCGACCATGGCCTGACCTGCGGCTTCAATCACGGTAGGCAGTACTTCGCCGGCTTTGGCTTTGGTTTCGATGCTTTCGGCAAACAGTTGCCGGATACGGTCCACGCTCATAAATTGTCCCTTCAATGTCCTGTTCGCTGAGTTCAGGGTCGCTCAATCTTTCACATTCTGCTGTGTAGCTTATTCGCTATAAAAGGCGTTTTGTATCCATTGGTAAAGGACAGTCTGCTGGTTGTCCGGTTCCATGCCCAGCACATCGAATCGGCAGGGCCGGTGATGATGTTCCGGGTGGCGGGCCAGAAAGTGCTGGGCCGCGCTGATCAGTCGCCGTTGTTTATTCTGATCCACCGAGGCAAGCGCGCCACCATGGCTCTGGTGTTTGCGCCAGCGCACTTCGGTGAAGACCAGAGTGTCCTGATCCAGCAGGATCAGATCAATTTCTCCCTGACGGCAATGGAAGTTGCGCTCCACAACGGTCAGTCCCTGGTCGACCAGCCACTTCGCGGCAAGCTTTTCCGCGTCCCGGCCGGTGTCTTTCTTAC
>NZ_LWFX01000947.1:0-2196 GCF_001635175.1 Alcanivorax sp. HI0083
TTGTGCTGCCGGCAGATTGCGGGGCAGGTCAGCGACTTTGTCAGGGGTACTGTACAGCGTTTGCAGCCATTCGCTGGCGGTGGCGTAGTCGCTTTTTGCCAACATGTCGTCCAGATAGCGCATGAGGCCGGCGCTGTTGGCATCAAAGGCCAGTTGCTGGCGTTCCCAGATTTGCGCATCGCCGATGACACCGGCGTCACGGGCGGCGTTAAACAGCGGGTCGCAGTTGTTGGGGCGAGACTGGCCGGTGGCCCAGAGTTCTTTGCCCGCCTGCAGGGCGGCTTTTTTAACGGCCTGGTCGCCGGTTTCCCATTGCGCCTGGTGGTAGTAGCAGCGCAGTGCAACCCCGCTGGGGGCGCTGTCGGTAATGGTGAGTAGTGCCTGCCATTTTTCCGCTTTGCCGTAGGCGACCGTGGCGAGCTGACGAATATCCTGGGGGAGCGGCGAATCCGGGTACTTTTCAGCGTACTGCGTGACTTTGTCAGGGCTGAGTTGAGGCAGGGCGGCGCGCAGCCGGTGGAAGTCGAGATAAGCCTGCAGGGGGTGCTGGTCTCCCAGAGCCTGTTGTTGTCGGGAAAGGGTTTCCCAATCATTGTTGCGTGCTGCGTCCAGTGCCTGGTGGAAGTTGTCGCTATCCGTAGCGGCAACGACCAACGAAGAAAACAGACAGCAGGCAAACAGTGCTAAAGCGCGAGTTGGCGCAGTGCGAACCATTTGTGCCTCCACATCGTCGGAATGAATGCGACAATTCTACCGGCCTCGCCAGGCGCTTGGCGTGGTGATTATGTAAAACTTGGGGAAGATCATACTTATGGGTCAGCGTGAGGTGTGTGGCGTTCGCCGTATCCGTGTCCGGACCTGTGTGATTTGCACTATACTGCCGCCGCTGATTACCTGAGCCGGAGACCATGGAAAATACCACCCAATTATTGCTGCGCCAGTCCGATGCCCTTGCCGGGCGAAATGTACTGGTGGTGGATGCCAACGACCCTGCACTGAAAACCCTGGCAGTGGATGCCACGGTGCATCTGCATGCGGATGATTACAGCATTGGTGCGCAGCAGTGGTCGCCCGCGCCCACGGTGCCGGAAGGGACCGATTTGCTGGTGCTGCCGTTGCCCAAGTCCACCGACCGGTTACGATTTCTGCTCAACTGGCTGGCCGGTGAAATTACTGAACCCACCGAGCTGTGGCTGATTGGCCCGGCCAAGGGTGGCATTCGCGGTGCCCTGAAATACCTGGATGCCCATGTGGATGAATCGGTGCTGGAAGATAGCGCCCGCCACTGCAAGCTCTATAGCGGTTTATTGCAGCCGGGGGAGAAGCAGTCCCTGAAAGCCTGGGGCACCGTGCTGGAGGTGGCGGATCAGGAAGCCATCAGTTACCCGGGGGTGTTCAGCCATGGCCGTCTGGACGAGGGCAGTGCTCTCCTGCTGGCGGCCATGGAGGCGCACACGCTGGGTAAGCCGGGGAAGGTGATAGATGTGGGCTGCGGCGCGGGTGTGATCAGCGTTTGGCTGGCTCGCCAGGGCTGGCAGGTGCAGGGCGTGGATGTCAGTGCCAGCGCCGTGGCGGCCAGCACCGATAGCCTGGCCCGCAACGGCCTGCAAGGCAGGGTCATGGGCGGTGATTTGTTCTCCCCGATTCAGGGGCGCGTGGATATGGTGGTGACCAATCCGCCGTTCCATGACCGCCGCCAGCGTACCACGGACATCACCCGCCGGCTGATTGCGGAAGCACCTTCACACCTCAAGTCAGGTGGCGTGCTGTGGCTGGTGGCTAACCGCGAATTGCCCTATGTGCAGTGGCTGGATGATGCTTTCAGTCATGTGCAGGTGGCCAGCGAAACCACCCGCTTCCGGGTCTACCGGGCGGTGCTGTAATTAAGCCGTCCGCAGGCTGTTACAACATCCGTTCCCGGGCCATCCAGGCAATGCAGTTTTCCAGCATGGTGGCCAGCGGCACCTGATCATTAAAGCCCAGCTGTTCCACGGCCTTGCTGCCGTCGGCATGCACGCGGCTGGTGATCAGGGCCACTTTTTCCGGGGTCAGGCGGGGTTCTTCGCCGGTGAACAGGCTGCCGATGGGGTAGAGCTGGCCGGCCAGTTTCAGCAGGGCCGGGGGTACGGTACGCTGCGGCGCCTTGCGCCCCAGCCGGTCGGCAATGGTCTGGACCAGGGTCAGGAAACTGGCTTC
>NZ_LWFX01000948.1:0-1570 GCF_001635175.1 Alcanivorax sp. HI0083
AACCGGCCAAAGACGTGGCCACCAAACTGATGCACGACTGCCCGCAGTGGGTTGAACCGCTGTTACGCCGCTGGTTAAAGGGTGGGGAGAATTTCGCGGATATCTAAATAAAAAAGCTTGTCGGGTTACGTCGCTACGCGACTAACCCGACCTACAAAAAATCACTGCCCGGAAAGAATTTTCACCGGAATCCATTGGGTTTTTGCCTGCATCAGAAAACCGTTATTTACCCAACTCTTCAGCACCGTATCCACTTGCTGTTTCAGTTCGCTGTCTTGCTTGCGCATTACCCACGCCAGTTGTTCCTTGGTAAGCGGTTTGTACAGGCCCAGCAACTTCACCGGGTACTCATGCTTGTTAGCCAGGTTCCAGACCGTGGGCGCATCGTGAATGAACGCATCAATGTCACCGTTAACCAGGGCCTGGGTCGCTTCAGTATTGCTGTTGAACCCCCGGGTCTGCGCATCCATGGTCTCTTGCACGAACGCCTCCCCGGTAGTGCCGTTCTTGTAACCCACCCGGTAGCGCCCGGTAAACAAGGCGCCGGGCGTGGCCAGCCGGGCGGCATCGTCAAGACGAATCATGGCCATCTGGCCGATGGTGGTATAAGGCAGGCTGAATGCGAAGGCCTCCTGCCGAGCAGGCGTTATGGAAATACCGGACATGATGATATCGATTTCGTTATTCTTCAGCGCCGCAAACAGATCACTCAGTTGCGTGTATTCATGCAAAGACAGAGGGCGCTCAAGATCACTGGATAATTGCTCGGCAAAGTCCCGCTCCAGCCCCACAACCTTGGCGTCCTCGCGAAACACCAGCGGCGGGTAATCGGGCATGACACCAACCCGTAAGGCCCTGTCGTCCTGTTCGCCATGACCACTGCTGCTGCACCCTGCCAGCAGCCCCAACGCCAGCACCAGCATCCATCCAATTCGCTTCATCATTCTTTGTGCATCCTGTTGTCTTTATGGAATCAATCTTCGCACCAGTGCGGCCTTTCTTTCCCACTAAGGCATGGACGGCAAGGCACCTTCAAGGTGTTCCGGGGTCGCCATGCCTCGCATCCATTTCACCGTGGTGATCTGCCAGCCCGGATCAGCGGCTTGCAGGGAGGCCAGCACACCGGGCAAATGGGCCGCGCCGTAGGTGATATAAATGCGCTGGCTGTCATCTGCGATAATACGCTGCGCCAGCTGGCGGTTGCGGAAATCGAGAATCACTTTATCCAGCGGCCGGGGTTCATGCTCGCTCTGATCGCCCAGCGCCATGGCAAAGGCACCGCGGCACAAAATGCCGATCAGTTTTTTCTGCTCATCGGTGGCGGAAGCATGCCAATCCAGCAGGGCGGCAACCGGATCGCTGGTATCCGTGGAAGCAGGAGCCTCCCGGTCACGCACCTGCTCGGCGAAAGCCGGGTCCGTGGCCATCAAACGATCATATTCCTGCTTCATTTCCAGGCTGGTGACATCCGCCGCCACATGCCGCTCCGGATGCTGCTGCGCATCTCGTTCCATCAAACCAAAGTAATCGATCTGGAATTTCACCCCGCAGGCATCAGCCAGAGCCTTGT
>NZ_LWFX01000949.1:0-7963 GCF_001635175.1 Alcanivorax sp. HI0083
CGGAAGTGGACCCGATCTCGGTGGGCATGCGTCGTTTCCTGCCGGAGATGATGGTTTACCGGTTGGCGAGGGCGCGGAACATCGGCCTTCAGCGTCTGATCTTCAAATTGTCCAAGCAGCGTCCCAAGCTGGTTCGTCGTGCCCTGTTGGCTGCCGCCAAGCGTCAGCTGGGTGATGATGTAGATATGACCCATTTCCGCCCCAGCTACAATCCGTGGGATGAGCGTTTGTGCGCGGTGCCCAATGGTGACTTGTTCAAGACCTTGCGCCGGGGTGAGGCCGAAGTGGTGACCGATCACATCGAGCGGTTTACCGAAACCGGTATTCTGCTTAAATCCGGCAAGGAGCTGGAAGCCGATATCATTATCACGGCCACGGGGCTGAATATTCAGATGCTCGGTGGGGTAGAAGGCACCATCGATGGCAAGCCAGTGGAACCGCGTGAGTCGCTGGTCTACAAAGGCATGATGTTGCGCGATGTGCCTAACATGGCGCTGGTGTTCGGTTACACCAACTCATCCTGGACCCTGAAAGCGGACCTGGTGTGTGAGTATGTCTGCCGTCTGCTCAATCATATGGAAAAGACCGGTGCCCAGACGGTGATCCCGCGTGACAAGGAGAACTGCATCACCGACGAAAACTTCCTTGGTATGCAGTCCGGTTACATCCAGCGCGCCAATGACCGTTTGCCGCGCCAGGGCTCCAAGCAGCCGTGGATGGTAGTGCAGAACTACATGGTCGATTTGCCCAAGTTACGTTTCGGCGCCATCGATGACGGTATTCTGGAGTTTGATAATTACCAGCAGGGCAAAAAGAAAGGGCTGGTGGCGTCGATGATCGGCTCTGTGACTGGCTGAGCAGGCGACGCGCGATAGCGCGCTTGAATTGATGTTGAGCGTAAATGAAAAAGCCGCGTCCAGAATCTGGGCGCGGCTTTTTCATTTACAACCAGAACAAACCTGATTGCTTTGCGGCTTGTGGCAGGCAGCGGTTATTTCATTTCCAGGGCAGGCCTTCCATGCGCTGGCGGGCGGCGGAGTATTCCTGCTTCAGGCGGGCGATCAAATCGGCGGCCGGGCCGACTTTTTTCACCGCACCAATACCTTGGCCACTGCCCCAGATGTCTTTCCAGGCTTTGGAGCTGCCATCACCGAAATCCATTTTTGACGGATCGCTTTCTGGCAGGTTGTCCGGGTCCAGGCCGGCCGCCTCGATAGAGTTGCGCAGGTAGTTACCGTGCACCCCGGTGAACAGGTTGGAATAGATAATGTCGTTGGCGCTGCCGTCTACGATGGACTGTTTATAGCGTTCGTCGGCATTGGCTTCATCGGTGGCGATGAAGGCGGAGCCGATGTAGCCCAGGTCGGCCCCCATGGCCTGGGCGGCAAGAATGGAATCGCCGGTGGCAATGGCGCCGGACAGCAACAGTGGGCCGTCAAACCATTCACGGATTTCCTGCACCAGCGCCAGTGGCGACAGGGTGCCGGCATGGCCGCCTGCGCCGGAGGCCACGGCGATCAGGCCATCCGCGCCTTTCTCGATGGCTTTTTTAGCGAAAAAGTTGTTGATGATGTCGTGGAACACCAGGCCGCCATAGCTGTGGATGGCTTCGTTCACATCCACCCGGGCGCCCAGTGACGTAATCACGATGGGCACCTTGTACTTCACGCACATTTCCAGATCGTGCTCCAGCCGGTTATTGGATTTGTGCACAATCTGGTTCACCGCGAACGGGGCGGCAGGGCTGTCCGGGTTGGCCTGGTTCCAGGCATCCAGCTCTTCGGTGATGCGCTTGAGCCACACTTCCAGTTCTTCCGCCGGGCGGGCATTCAGGGCCGGGAAAGAGCCGACGATGCCGGCTTTGCATTGGGCAATCACCAGGTCCGGGTTGGAAACAATGAACATGGGGGATGCCACAACGGGCAGCTGCAGGCTGTTCTGCAGGGAGGCAGGTAGGGCCATGGGAACTCCTCAACTCACACGGTGAGCGCCACCGGAAAAAGGCGGGGCGCTTTCAGGGGCACAATAGTGCGATATCCCTGCGGCGATGTCAGTACCGGGAACGACAATCCGGGCGCGGATATGGACGTATTGCACAGGCCTGCCAGCCCTGACCACCGCTGGACGCCGAATGCCCGGCGGCAGACGCGGGTATTCAAAACCTGAAAATCCTGGCCGCCATGCTCTTTGCGCACAAGTACCCGATGATTTCCTGAATATTCCTGAAAAGGGGGGATCGCAATAGCGACAGCCTCTCAGGCTATGGGGGGTTGCGTCAGGCATCCTGCGCCGGGCGTTTGGCAAAGTGCGGCTTATTCGCGATAAACCTTACTTGTCCGGGTGGCCCCGGAAGGCATTTAAGAGGCGGCTGGGCAAGCCGGCCGAGCGCAGGAAGGGGCGCACATGCATCAGGGTTTCATGGATGTCGTTGACGTGATCATTGAGCAGATCCACGTGATCGGTAATGCCGTCCACGCGCACGGACAGGTCCGCCACCTGGCCGGGCAGGGCATCCATTCGTTCGATGATACGCATAATGCGGTGGGCCATGATCAGGTATTCCAGTGCGGCTCGAATCACCGCCACGATCACTAAAAACGCCAGTGGTGCAATCACCGCCGCGATGATTCCGGCCAGGGTGGAGAACCAGAAGCTCAGGCCGACGACGCTCACTACGACCACTAGCGCCCCGATAATCAGCAGCAGGTAGAACAGCGGCATCAGCTGCATGGTCAGGTAGCGGTTGAAGCGCCAGTCCGCCAGGTTGGGGATGCGCGATTCGCCGGTCGGCGGCGTGCCTGGGTTGGGCGTTTGCATGTTGGCTCCTGTTGTTATTTTGGCGGCAAGCGTTGTGTTTTTAGTGTCTCTTGCCGTCGCTATGGCTGTGTATGCATGAAACGTGGTGTCCCGGTTGGACTTCGGTAACGCGTACTGAAAAATGGGTCAGGCTTCAGGGAGGCCCAGTTTGTGTTCCGCGTAACTGGCCAGGATGTCGCCAAATACGGTGACCAGCTCATCGAATCCCTGTGTCGGCTGTTGCTCCGAAAGGTGACGAACCACGGTAAAAACCCCGCCGTTGATATAAAAGTAGGCCAGCGCGGGGATATTGGGCAGGCGCAGCATGTCCGGGTGGTGCATCAGATACTGGGTGAACAGGTCCATCAGCGCCCGGTTGATGGGCTCCTGATAGATCACCATGTCCAAACTGAAGGCGTGACGGGCGCATTTCAGGTAAAGCTGGTTGTTCTCCTCGAGAAAATCCCGAAAGGTAAATAGAAGCTTGGCCACCGCATCGCGGATGTTCAGCCGCACCAGCTCTGGAATCAGTGGTTTGATCATCGCCACTGTGTCGTCCACGAACCGTGCACCCGCAGCCTCGAAGATGGCGTCCTTGTCCTCGAAATATTCATACAGGGAGCCCACGCCGATGCCGGCGATGTCGGCAACTTGCCGCGCCGTGGTGGCAGAAGGGCCCTGCTGGGCAATGGCAATCAGGGCGGCCTCGACGATGGCGTCGACGGTGGCTTTGGAGCGTTGTTGTTTGGGTTTGCGAGCCATGATGATTTCCGAATTGAATCCGAACAAGCATTCGATTTATTGTTACACCGAGCAATGTAACAGTAAAGTCTTGCGTTGCGATACAGGGGGCAGGCAAGGCAAACGGTGCAAGGGAGTGAGGCTTCATGTTCGCTAGTAATAACAAAATAACCTATGCCGCCTCTGCTGTGGTGACCGGGGCGGGCAGCGGCATTGGCCGTGCCTTTGCTGAAGAGCTGGCCCGGCGCAACAGCGCGGTGGTCTGTGCAGATATCAATCTGGATACCGCCCAGGAAACCGCCGACCGCATTACCCGTACAGGCGGTCGCGCCTGGGCGGTGAAGTGCGATGTCAGCGTGCAGGCCGACGTGGAAGCGCTGGCCGAGCAAGCGGAGACATTATTGCCGGAACCGGTGAATCTGGTCATTAACAATGCCGGCGTGGGGGTAGGCGGCAAGCCGGTGGGCGACATTTCCCTGGACGACTGGCACTGGACCATGGGCATCAACCTGTGGGGTGTGATCCATGGTTGTCACGTTTTTGCCCCCCGTCTGAAAGCCCAGGGGCGAGGCGGCATTATCAACGTGGCCTCCTCCGCCAGTTTTGCGGCCGCCCCCTTGATGGGCCCCTACAACGTAACCAAGGCCGGGGTCCTGGCCCTGTCGGAAACGCTGGCGGCGGAAACCTCCGGCACCGGCGTTAACGTGACGGTGCTGTGCCCTACGGTGGTGAACACCAATATTTTCACTGCCGGGCGAATTGATGCCGGGGTGACGCCGCTAATGAACAAGATTGTGGAACTCACGGGCGTTTCTGCCGAGGGGGTGGCGCTGACCACGCTTAAGGCGCTGGACCGGGGGCAGTTGTATGTGCTGCCGCAACTGGACGCACGCATGATCTGGCGAGCAAAGCGTTATTTGCCCGCCACGTATACCCGTGGCGCCGGGCTGCTTAGCCGCCTGGCGTCTGCAAAAGCATAAAACGCATTCACGTTAAAACGGTTTAAACATCGTATCGCGATAACAGGAGAGCATTATGGCATCTATCGATCTTGATAAAATGCTGGCCAAAATCAAATCCACCCAGTGGGCTCTGTCAGATATCGACTGGGATGCCCCCGGCGCGGAACTGATTACTGAAGAACAGTGGCCGAAACTGAAAGATTTCATGGCCGACCTGATGTGGATTGAGCACGTGGGTGCCCGTGCGTTTGCCGCCATGGCCAAGAAAGCTCCCACTGATACTCTGCGTGAAATTTATACTTATTTTCATGCGGAAGAGCAGCGCCATGCCAATGCCGAGATGGCACTGATGAAGCGCTGGGGCATGCTTGAGGGCGATGAAATTCCCGAGCCCAACATCAACCTGCGGTTGGTGATCGAATGGCTGGACCGTTATAGCGATGAGATGCCGGTCTATGTATTGGGCACCGTGGTGCCGATGCTGGAGATCGCCCTGGATGGCGCCCTTTGCACCTTCCTGCTGGAAACAGTGAAAGATCCGGTTTGTCACCAGGCCTTTGAGAAAATCAATGACGATGAATCGCGTCACCTGGGGGTCGGTTTCAGCGTGATGGAGATGCAGGGGCGCGGCAAAACCTTTATCGGTGCCACCAAAATGCTGGCGCCGCTGCTGGACCCGCGCCTGATGCTGGGCATTGCCTCCTACGTGCCTCTGTTGAACAAGATGCGCGACAACATTATTACCATGGGGCTGCCGGAAGAGCGGCTGTATGCGGCCATGGCCAAGTTCGAAAAAATTGGTGGGCGCACGGAAGATGGCCGCCGCAATCCCTGGTTCCAGGTGATCCGTCAACATGCCAAGTTTGTGGTGGACCGCAACAATCGTGCTTACCACATGCCGGTGGATGGCATGGTCAAGCTGACCGGGCTGATCCCGCGCCGGGCTTTGCCTGCTGTACCTTCCTGGGTAAAAGAGCTGACCTACCAGCCCACCGCCTGATGTTGCCGATGACGGCTCATCAGGTGCCCGGTGTGCGTGATGAGCCTCTCATGTTTGCTGAAGAGATATTGTTATGACCACATCCTCTGCCTCCCCAAAAAAGACCGCCCGCAAAACGGCTCCCCGTAAGCGTCCTGCCTCGGCCAAGCGTACGGCGGCAAAAAAAAGCCCAGCAGTAAAGCCGGTATCGGTGCTGATCGTTGGGGCGGGTTTTGCCGGCCTGGGAATGGCCATCCGTCTCAAACAGGCCGGCATTGAAGATTTCGTAATTCTGGAGCGCAGTAATGCGGTGGGGGGTACCTGGCGCGACAATCAATATCCCGGTGCGGCCTGTGATATTCCGTCCAATCTGTATTCCTATTCGTTTGCGCCCAACCCCAACTGGTCGCGCAGCTTTTCGGGCAGCGAGGAAATTCTCGGTTATATCCATCACCTGGTGGCCGAGTTCAAACTGGAATCACATATCCGTTTCCAGAAAAACGTGGAAGACCTGTCTTTCGATGAAAAGAAGGGCGTCTGGACCGCGACCACCGATAAAGGCGAAAAGTTTGCCGGCCGTGCTGCGGTGATGGCCCAGGGGCCTCTGTCCAATTGTAGCTTCCCGGCGATTACGGGCATCGAAGATTTCAAGGGCCACAAGATCCACAGTGCCCGCTGGGATCATGATTATGATTTCGCGGGCAAGAAAGTGGCGGTGATCGGCACCGGCGCCAGTGGCATCCAGATTATCCCCGAGCTGGTGAAACAGGCGAAGCATGTAAAAGTATTTCAGCGTACCCCGGGCTGGGTCATGCCGCGTCCGGATTTTGCCACGCCGCAGTGGAATAAAAAGCTGTTCGAAAAGCTGCCGGCCAGCCAGCAAGCCATGCGCAATCTGCTCTACTGGACCCATGAAAGTATGGCGCTGGCCGTAATCTGGAACTCGCCGCTGACCCGTATTGCCGAACGCGTGGCGCGCTTGCATTTGCGCCGGCAAGTGAAGGACCGCTGGCTGCGTCGTCAGCTGACGCCGGACTTCACCATCGGCTGCAAGCGGGTGCTGGTATCCAACGATTACTACCCGGCACTGCAGAAGGATAACGCCAAGCTGATTACCTGGCCGATTGCCCGTATCAGCGAAAAGGGCATCCGTACCGTGGAAGGCATCGAGCATCAGGTGGACTGTATTGTTTTCGCTACCGGTTTCGATGTCAGCCATTCAGGTACACCTTTCCCGGTGAAGGGGCGCCAGGGGCGCGTCCTGGGCGATGAATGGCAAGGCGGAGCCCAAGCCTATAAGAGTATTAATGTGTCGGGCTATCCGAACCTCTACATGACCTTTGGCCCCAACTCCGGCCCTGGCCATAATTCCGCGCTGGTGTATATGGAATCCCAGCTCGATTATGCCGTGAAAGGGGTGCAGAAAATTCTGCAGGAAGACCTGAAGGTGCTGGATGTGAAAGAGGATGTGCAGCGCAAGCACAACAAGGCCATGCAGAAACGGTTGGCCAAAACCAACTGGAATTCCGGCTGCAAGAGCTGGTATCTCACCGAAGACGGTTTCAACGCCACCATGTACCCCGGGTTCGCCACCCAGTACGCGGCGCAGATGGCCGACTTCGAGGAGAACGATTACGAAACCGCCTGATGTGAATCAGTCTGGTTTCATCCGGTGAACGCGGCCCTGCCTGGCAGGTGCCGCGTTTTTTTATGCCAGAACAGAACAGACACAATTTCTTCACCTCCCCGTCTCTTCGTTTTCATGAACGACCTGTAAAACCCTGAAAGCAATTCGTTTGGGGAAAATAAACAGCAGGGGTTATTCAATGAAGACTTTGTATCTGGGGGCCAGCGTGGTGCTGGCGGTGGCGTTGACCGCCTGTGGTGGCGACAACAATGAGTCTGATGCCGCTGTCGATGAAGCGGTGCGCACGCCAGACAGCATCCGGTTGTCCTATGTGAGCCGTTATTCCACGGGCAGCTTTGATGCTTCCGCCGCCGAGATCCCGGCCTATGACGCGGCCAGCCAGCGCCTGTTTGTGGTGAATGCGGAAGAGGGTGAGCTGGATGTACTGGACCTGAGCGATCCTGAGAATCCGGTCAAGATCAATGCGATCAGTGCTGCAGGCATTGCGGCGGGCGCGGAAGTGAATAGTGTCGCTACCAGCCATGGTCTGGTGGCCGTGGCGATTGAAGCCGATCCCAAAACGGACAACGGTTTTGTTGCCCTCTATAAGGCCAGTGATCTGACCTTGTTAGGTAGCCAGCAAGTGGGCGCCCAGCCGGACATGGTGGCGTTTACCCCGGATGGAACCCGTGTACTCACCGCCAATGAGGGCGAGCCCAGCGACGATTACCAGACGGACCCGGACGGCTCCATCAGCATTGTGGATTTCAGTGATCCGGCCAACCCGGTCGTGATCACGGCGGGCTTTGACGCTTTTGATGCCGCCACCCTGCGAGACAGGGGCGTGCGAATTTATGG
>NZ_LWFX01000950.1:0-12399 GCF_001635175.1 Alcanivorax sp. HI0083
GTGGGCTCGCTGGCCCCCAAATCCATCACCACACCAATTGCCGTTGAAGTGGTGAAATCCACCGGCGGCTATGTATCGCTGGCCGCCGGTGCCGTGGCCATCACCGGCATTGTCGGCGCGCTCTCCGCCGGGCCCATCTTCCGGCTGCTCAAGGTCAGCGATCATCGGGTAAAAGGCTTTGCGCTGGGGCTGGTGGCCCATGCCATCGGCACCGCACGGGCTTTCGAATACGGCGAAAAAGCCGGCGCCTTTGCAGGCCTGGCGCTAGGCCTGTGTGGCCTGGTCACCGCACTGGCACTCCCCTGGCTGTGGCCCTGGGTGGCGCAGCATCTCGGCTAACGCGGATTAACCTGAAGCATTACCGCTGTGCCAGCTCGACCGGAGGGGCGGCATTGCTCGTTTTGCAGGACGCAAGAAGCCTGATGCCTGACATTACACCCCCAAAGCAAACCGGTGGTGCGACCACAACCCGGCCCGGTTTGCACAGCCGTCTGGCGTCAAGCACTAGGCATCAGGCATTCCTATCCGCCGTTACAAAGCACTAAAAGCCCCTGCCTTATAAAAAATCCGTCTTTATCAGCAAGTGGCTGACGCCGCGCTGTTTTTTCCACTGTTTGTGGCTACTCCGCAAAAAGGTCACTTTCTGCCCATTGCGCCGCCATCACCCTCCATCCTAGTCTCGATAGCCCTGCTGAAGAATCAGACGTCCGCTCGTACGGCACCGTTCGTACCCCCGGCCCAAGGCAGTCTCAGCCATTCACTAAGGAGGGAATACAATGGCGAGTTCCACATCTGCAGCACTGGCTCAATGGCAACGTATCGAAGCCCTGGTTCAGGCCTGGCTGGATGAACGCCAACAGCTGATTGTTCTGCTGTGCACCATGCAGGGCCTGAAAGGCCTTTCCACTCCCCAGCCTTACGATAACCCGCAACCCATGCACCGGCAGGTACAGCGATTCTGTCAGCTGCTGATGGACTACATCAGTGCCGGCTATTTCGAGGTATATCGGGAACTGGTTAACGAAGCCCGCCACTTTCACCGGGAGAACCCGGCACTGACCCGGCAGATTATGCAGAAGCTGGACAGCTCCACCGATGCCGCCCTGGCTTTCAATGAAGACTTCGAACACCCGAACCAATGCCTGGCCCAACGCAGTGTGCTACCCCAGCGCATCAGTGCACTGATGGAAACCCTGGAAGAACGCTTTGCCCTGGAAGACCAGCTGATTCTCAGCATCCACCAGCAAGAACCGCCGCGGCAGCAGGCGACGCATTAAGGAACCTCTGAATAACTCCTTGCATGCTCAGCGTGACCTGGAGCGTGCAGCTGTTGTGTCTTGTCTCGACGGTAAGGGTGGGCCCCTTTCCTAGAGGCAAGGCGCAGCAGATGCGCACTCCACCGCGCTTTTATGCCCGCCATGGTGCTTCAGGTCTTCCAGGCTGGCCCGCTCTCGTTGTTACGCTTCCTTCGAAGGTAAAGAGCCGATGGATGGGCATATCTCGATCCCCCTTGAGGGGACACCTTCAAAATCGCGCCCCTCTTTACCTTGGCCTAGGGGGCGAACCAGCCTGAAAGACTGAGCACGCAAGGAGTTATTCAGAGGTTCCTTAAGATCATCGCTCACCGACACGGCCGTACACGCTATTTAGCGTACATTGCCTCCACACTTCGCGAGCTGGCCGAACGAGGCAACCGACTCATCGCTTTCCCGGCGCCGGTATCGCAAGCGCCTTTTCATCGTGATCCGGGGTGTTAGAAATTCAGGGCAATACTGGCGGAAATAAAGTCCCTGTCGGTGGCCGAAAAAGGGTCATTCCCCGTGCTTATCCAGCGCAGATCAGTAGTGAGACGCTGCCCGTATTCGGCACTAATGCCCGCACCACCGATCAAGCGGCCCTCAGAAAAATTGGCATCGTAGGACCAACCTTTCACATCCTGGCCGAATAGAACGAAAGGCTTAAGGGTAAACGCGCCGACCACATTGGGATAGATCAACTGGCTGCGCAAACGGTAGCCCCAGGAGAACTGGGAAGCGTATCCATCCTTGGAACAGCCGGTGCTGCCTCTGTCCGGCTGCCCTGCGACCTGACAGCCGACAGCATTGCCACTGGCCAGGTCCGAACCGTACAGGTCTGTGCGGCTGTAGCGGCGTTCGCTTTGTGAAGGCAGGTCGTGGATGTACTTGGCTCCGGCCTCGGTAGCCACCACAAGTGCTTTTGAGCCCAGAACACCCGGAACGGGTTGGATCACGCCCAATGTCAATTGGGAGACCTTGCGACGGTCATAGCCCTGATACACGCTACCGGGAGCTGCATTGATCGAATCCTGCCCCAATGTCAGGTCCTCACCGATGACGCTGGCCAGATAGGCCGGATCATTGGCAAAGGCGGCAATCAGGTCGGCAGTGGCCAGTTGCACGGGCTGATTGGGGCGGTATGAATATTCGCCGAACAATCTTGTGGCCTGCCCTGCCAGGCTCTTGAAGCTGACCCCGTAAATTTGCTGGTCTTCCGGGTACTCAAGGACATATTGGGCATTCTTGTCGGCATCGGCGCTGGAGTCACTGGGTGGGCGCCAGCCTGGCGCAATACCGCTGTCGTCAGGTTGTGAGTAGCTGTCGGTTATCACGCTAGTATAGGGGCGACGAGAGTGGATATTGATGAGGTAGGCAGAAAGCGTGGTGTTGCCCAGATCATGACTCAGGGAAAAACCGAATTGCCCACCATCCCTTGCATCAATATTATTGCCGCGTTCGATGAAAAGCCCGCTTTCATAGGCGACGCGGTCGTTGGGGCCAACCGGTCTGGCACCGTTGCAACCGTCTGCGATAAAGTCCCGTGAACTGAACGCCGTACCACAGGGAGCCACGACGGTATCCTCCCAGGCCAGCTGATAGAACATAGTCATAGCCGTCGCGGGAGTGACAGAAAACGAGGCGCTGATGGCGTTGGTTGTCAGCCTCTTCGAATCACCGGAGAGTCGGATGGCGGGCGTGAAAAAAGGATTGATCACATTGACGCCGTTGATAAAGAAAAGACTTTCACCCCATTTGAAATATTGCTCACCTGCGCGAATCGTCAGATCTTTCTGGAAAGGAGAGAACTTCCCTTCAAGGTAAGCTTCAGTAAAAGCCAGACCGTTGAATCGAGCCAGCCGGTTGTATTGGCTGTCATCCAAAGGGACATTGGCCTGATAGCCGTTAGCGAGAGAGCCAAAAGGGACATCGTGATGAAGTTGGTGATGGTCATACCAGGCTTTGCCGGCAACAACTGCTTTATAGTTCCGGAAACGGGCCTCCAGCTTGGCATTAAGGATCACGGGTGTGGAGGCCAGCTCCTTGCCGGTGTAATTAAGTCGGCCATCATCACCATTGCGCCCGCCCTTCGGGTTGTACATGGACAAGTCACTTTTGCCTACGACCTGGGCGTTGCGCCGAAAAATATAGTCCGGATTGGCATTCTCCGCCGTCCAGATTGCGCCAGCGATAAGGCTGCCGGAAACCTTCACGTCCATATCATTGTTAACCGCTTGCCTCTCTGTGGCCATGGCGGTCGCTGTGGCAAAACTGGTCGCCAGGGCGGCAGACAGGACAATCTTTTCGGGGGCTCTGCAAGGAAATCGCATCTTCATTGTTCGGCCGTCTTTTCTTATTTTGGTTTCCCCACCGCAGCTGACTGCGGGGAGGGTATTGACGGCATGCTAAGACAGCGAGGACCCTGGAATATAATGCTTAATAGGTATATTGGAATAAAAAAGGTGCATCACGCATTGTCCGGCGGACAGAAATGACTACGGCAGATCCGAAGGAAACGTTCAGATGCGGCCGTTCGCGGCTGGTCCTTCGGCTCAACCACAGCCAGTTGAATGGCGTAATTCAGTGAAGGGATGTCCAGTGACAACAGTACATTCTCGCTAAGTTCGGTTTGGTACTGAATTTCCGGGGCAATCGCCCAAGCATCTGTTTCCAGCAGAAGCTTCCTGGTGGCCTCGTAGTCACTACAGATAACACCGGGCGTCAGGCCCAGGGCATTTTCCCTGGCACGCAACATGCTGCGCAGGCGGTGCCCTGATGACAGAACCTGTGGCGCGACCAGAGGATACCGGCTTAGCTGTTCTACGGAAATATCTTTCTCACCGGACAGAGGGTGGTCCGGCCTGGCGAATGCGCGTAGAGGAAGAGAGGTTATCAGTTCCTGCCGGATCCCCGTTGTATCCTGGATGCTCTCAGCGCCCATGAAGAGCATATCCACTTGGCGGTTGACCAGGCGACGATGCAACTCTTCTGGCGTACCTTCACTGATGGTCAGGCTGACATCTGGCGCTTCCAGGAGCATCTTTGAAAGCGTACGCCTGAGAACGCTGGATTTTATTGCTTGCCCGAATGCCAGCCGAAGCTCACCAGTGGCAACGCTCTGCTGAATCTCCGCCTCTCTTTTCAAATCGCTGAGAGTGGATAGTACGGTTTCTGCTCGATGCCGAATCTGCAGACAGAACTCTGTCGGCGTCATACCGGATTTGGAGCGCAAGAAAAGGGGCGTGCCCAACTGGCTTTCGAGGTTGGCCAGGCTGCGCGTCAGTGCAGGCTGCGTGATATGCAAGGCCTGTGACGCGGCGTGTATCGTGCCGTAATCAAGCACGGCTTTCAGATGAGAGAGCTGCTTTGTACTTATCATGTTTATAACACTTAGTTATTCCTCACTACCTATAATGCATTATAGATTTTCCCTTGGCCCTGATATACCTATTCCTCCTCATAACATTTATGCATTTTATTAGCATAGGAATAACAAATATGACATCACGGTCACTTCGGCAAGTTCCATTGCTGATCACGTTTCTCTTATCACTTCTGCTGCCCGCTCTGGCCCTGGCCACGAAACAGCAGGCAAAAGATTATCTCGCTGCGGAGCGACTTATCACACACGGCAACACAACCAACGCCGTCCGTTTGTACCGCCAAGACGCAAGTCAGGGTGACTATGTCACGATCATCCCATCCCTGGGGCGGGGGGTAGCTGATTACACAGAACAGTACCAATCCACGCTGGTCACGCGACTGGTTGAAGCCGGGTACCAGGTCATTCTGATAGAGCCAAGAGGTGTTGGTGAAAGCAAGGGCGAGCTGACACCCGGTCAGGTTTCCATGGAAATGCTGGTTGACGATGTACGGCTCAGCCTGGACGCATTCAACATCAAGAAAGTGCACATGATTGGTCATGCTTTTGGCAACAGGTTGTCCCGAACCTTCGCGACGCTGTACCCGGAACGGATCGACAAGCTGGTTCTGCTGGCGGCGGGCGGTAACTTCGAAATGAGCGCCGAACAAAAAGCCTGCCTGCGAGGCTCTATTACGCCGACGGAAGGTACAGAGAAACGCCGTGCGGCGATTCAGTGTGCGTTCTTCGCCGAAGGCAATTCGCCGGATGCCTGGTTGACAGGCTGGTATCCGAAACTGGCGATGGCACAGGTCCATGCCGCCAGGAGTATTGACGGCGATATTTTCAAAAACGCGGGCGGGAAGCCCTTTCTTTTGATTCAACCGGCACAGGATTTCATTGCTCCGCCACACCTAGCTGGCCGCCCGATCAAGGAAGAGTTGGGTGCGCAGGTAACCTATGTGGAATTGCCCGAGACGGGGCATGCCTTAACCTCCGAGCGCCCGGACAAGGTGGCAGAGATCATGCTGGATTATTTCGCCACTGAAAGCAGCTATGACAGACAACGAAAGAAGCCGCTCAGCGGTTCCCCAACAACAAGAAGGGAGTCAAAACGATGAAATGGTCAGTATCAAGAACCCGGAAGCAGGTAACAGGCACGGTGATCTTGGCGCTTAGCATGACAGGCAGCGTGTTGCCGGTCGCCGGTCATGCAGCAAGCACCGCTGAGGTATGTGGCCGCAAGGAAATAGGCGAAGTTGCCCGCTACTTCTCCACGAAAACGCCTGATGCAGCCCAGCATTTCCGGTCTGCCTACCAGCGTTTTTCCGCTACCAAACTGGCACCCGGTAATACTGTGATTGAACTACCGGAGGGACAGCCCCTCCCACCGGTGAGTTTTTCCCTCAAGGGACAGAGCGCATCGCAGGAGGATTACTTCGCATCCCGGAAGGTGAGCGGCTTTCTCGTCATCAAGGACGGCGAAATCCGCGAGGAAACTTACCGCCTGGGCGCCGATCGCTCATCTGTCTTTCTGATTAATTCCATGTCTAAATCCGTTGTTTCGCTGCTGGTGGGCATCGCGGTGGATCAGGGAATGATTGACGATATCGACCAGCCGATCACCGAGTACCTGCCCGAGCTTAAAGAAAGCGGCTTCCAGGGAGCGTCCATACGCGACCTGTTGAACATGTCGACGGCCGTATATTTCAAGGGGCAATCCCCTGATGCCGCCGGTGAGGGCAGGGATATCCGTCCGGCGGCGGGGGCCAGTTTTGCCTGCGGCGCCAGCCTTCGCCCCTATCCCGGCACGGCGCTCAAAAAGAAGGGCGTGGAACACGGCGAGAAGTGGGAATACATTAATACCAATACCCAGGTTCTGACCATGTTGGTGGAGAAGGCATCGGGCATGACGGCGGCAGAATTTGCCGAGACAAATCTGTGGTCGAAGATCGGCGCCAAGAGTCCGGCGTACTGGCTGACGGATCAGGCCAAAGATGCCGAACCGATTGAGCAGGGCTGGATGGGCATGAATGCCCGCCTGCGTGATTTGGGACGCTTGGGATTAATGCTGACTCACGACGGCAAAGTGGCGGAAATGCAGGTCATATCACCGCAGTGGCTGTCCGATAGCTTCTCTCCCGATAATGCGGCATTGGAAACGCTGGAGAAACAGCCCTTGTTCGGGTACAGCCATCAATGGTGGCTGCCGGCGGGTAACGGCGAGGAAATCATGGGGGTGGGCTTTGGAGGCCAGTATCTCTATGTGAATCCGGCCGAAAATCTGGTCATTGTGATGACTAGCGTGTCTCCTGAATACGGCATGTCAAGCAAGGCTGACGCTCTGGCGCTATTTCGCGCGGTGTCAACCAGATTACAATAACCCGGAATGCGGCTGGCAAAGGGCGGTTGCAGCCGCAGATCCGCACAAAAAGAGGGCGCACAAAGGCGCCCTCTTTTGCGGATAAAACAGCAACAGCGATTATTCTTCGCCTTGCGCCTCATCACCACTGCCTTTCACATCCAGCAGCTCGATTTCGAAAATCAGCACCTGGTTCGGGCCAATGTCGCCACCCGCACCTTGCTCGCCGTAGGCCAGTGACGGCGGCAGGACGATTTTCCACTTGTCGCCTTCCTTCATCATCGGCAGCGCTTCCTGCCAACCCGGAATGATCTGCTGCAGGCCGAAGGTCGCAGGCTGATCACGCTCTACGGAGCTGTCGAACACAGTGCCGTCGGGCAGCGTGCCGTGGTAGTGAACTTCCACGGTGTCTTCCAGAGTCGGAGATGCCGCTCCTTCTTCACCGGAGGCCAGCACTTCGTACTGCATGCCGCTGTCGGTAACGGTCACGCCGTCACGTTCAGCATTGTCCGCCAGGAATTTTTCGCTGGCTTCCAGGTTCTTGCCAGCTTCTTCTTCAACCTTTTTCTGCTGGGCGGCCATCATACGGCCCTGGAAATCACGGATCAGCTGATCCAGATCTTCATCACCCAGACGGGACTCGCCCTTCTCGTCGAAGCCATCACGCAGGCCTGCAACCATGGCATCCAGATCCAGGTTTTCCAGGCTGCGCATCTGCTCGGCACTGCGGAAACCCAGTGCATAGGACGCCTTCTGGTCATCCGTTTTCACTTCTGCGTTGTCCTGACCACAAGCGGCCAGCAAGACCGTTCCTGCCAGCACGATTCCCAATTTCTTCATTCTGCCTCCAATTGGCCAACTGTTATTGTTTCTGTTGTGTCTCTTCCAGCCCCTTGCCACCGCGCATCTCTTCCGCGCTGATGGTGTCCGGAGCTTTTACCGTAATGGGTTCCGCCGATACACCCGGCGGCGGAATCTGGCCATACTGCCAGTTTCCATCGGGGTCACGCCAGCGATACAGCTCCGTGTCCCCCTTTTTTTCCAGCCAGGGAGACAGGCTCCCGTCAAACAGCTTTTCCGGCTGTTGCCAGTTCTGTTCCACATGCTGCCAGTTTAGCAATGGCTTGCCACCACCCAGCGGCACAATAAACAAGGCCGCCAGCACTGCCAGCAGCAGCACCACAATAATGAGCAAAAAACGCATAACGCCGGATTCCCCTGTAGAGCCCCTTCACGGGATCGAGTTCCCCATGGGAGCAAAATAACATCACAATTTACATCACTTATGCCACTTTTGCGGTAGTGTTGAATTTGTGAGCACAATCACCCTTTCTTCCGACAGTCACCGCACCGGCATTAGGGGCAGGTAGAATCATACGAAATAACCATAAAGAAACGGTATGAACAGCGCACAGAATAGCCCATCCACGGGGATCGGCTCCCAGCACAGGTCCCACGCTTCGCGTTTGGTGATTCTGGTCGCAAACAGCAAAGGGGGTTGCGGCAAAACCACCATCGCCACCAACCTGGCTTGCTATTTCGAAGCCTTGGGGCGCCCGGTATGTCTGATGGATCTGGACCCGCAGCAGTCCGCCACCCAATGGCTGAAGATGCGCCACTCCGCCACTATTCAAGGTCTGAGCTGGCCTGCCGGTGAACCGGTTTCCCTGGGCCGCCTGCAGCAACGTCTGGATCAGGCAGGCAATCTGGTCATCATCGACTCTCCCGCCGGGCTTGATCCGCATCAGTTGGATCATCTGATGCGACTCTCCCAGGTGGTGCTGGTTCCTGTGCTGCCCAGCCCCATTGATATCCGCGCCACCACCCGGTTTCTGCAAAGCGTGATGCTCACCCCCAGCTACCGCCGGCGCCCCCGACGGCTGGCAGTGATCGCCAACCGGGCACGCACCCGCACAAAAATGTACGAAGCCCTGCGCCAGTTTCTTGCCAGCCTGAAAATTCCCTATCTGGTCACCCTGCGCGACACGCAGCTTTATGTGCAAGCCATGAGCCAGGGCGAAGGCATCATGGATGCCGCCGTCTCCCGCCACCTTGAAGACCAGCAACACTGGCGGCTAATCGGCGAATGGCTGGAGGTACAGCGGCATTTAATACAGACCATGCCGGGGTTTCGTTAACCCACCTGTAGAGTTCCCTTCCAGGGGACGAACCGCGTGTAAACGCGGAATTGCCCGCAGGGCGATCAGGTTCTAGATCGACTCATGACAGTGCGGCAGGTGAAAGCTCTTGTAGCCTCGCTTCGCGAGGTTCGTCCCCTGGAAGGGAACGCCTACAGCGGGTTTGTAGAAAGTTAGGTCTTAACGTCAACTGCCCTCTGCCAAATCCCGCATGGCCCCAGTGAGCTTGCTTAAATCCTCCGGCTCGATCACGAACGGCGGCATGATGTAGACCAGCTTGCCGAACGGACGAATCCATACGCCCAGCTCCACAAAACGCGCCTGCACNTGCTCCATGGCCACCGGTTCTTTCATTTCCATCACTCCGATGGCGCCCAGCACCCGGGTATCGGCCACCGCAGGCAGCGTCTTCAACGGCAGCAATTCCTCCTTGAGCTGACTCTCGATGGCGGCCACTTTTTGCTGCCAGCCGGACTCCAGCAGTAACTGGATGCTGGCGTTGGCCACGGCGCAGGCCAGCGGGTTACCCATAAAAGTCGGCCCGTGCATCAGCACCCCGGCCTCCCCCTCACAAATACCCGCGGCTACCTGACCGGTACACAACGTGGCCGCCAGAGTCATATAGCCCCCGGTAATCGCCTTGCCCAGGCACAGGATATCCGGGCACACATCCGCATGCTCCAGCGCAAACAACTTGCCGGTGCGACCAAAGCCCGTGGCGATTTCATCTAAGATCAGCAACACACCGTACTCGTCACACAGGGCCCGCACCGCTTTCAGGTAGGTGGGATGATAAATACGCATGCCGCCAGCGCCCTGCACCACCGGCTCCAAAATCACGGCGGCGATCTCCTGGTGATGGGCCGCCAGCATCTGCTGGATGGAATCCAGATCCGCCGTATCGAAATCACTGTCATAGGGGCACTGCGGTGCCTCAGCAAAATAATGTTTGGCCAGCACGCCACTGAACAGCGAATGCATGCCGTTGACCGGATCACAGGCCGCCATGGCGCCAAACGTATCGCCGTGATAACCGTTGCGCAGGGCCAGCAGTTTGTCCTTGCCGGTGTACCCCTGGCTCAGCCAGTACTGCAGCGCCATCTTGATCGCCACTTCCACGGCCACCGAGCCGCTGTCGGCCAGAAACACTTTCTCCAATGGATCGGGGGTCAGCGCCACCAGCTTCTTGCCCAGCTCCACCGCCGGTTCGTGGGTCAGCCCGCCGAACATCACATGGGCCATACGATCAATCTGGTCTTTTGCCGCCTGGTTCAGCACCGGGTGGTTATAGCCATGCACGGCTGCCCACCAGGACGACATGCCATCGACGAGTTCACGCCCGTCATCCAGTGTCAGCCTCACCCCGGACGCACTGGCCACAGGAAAGGTGGGCAACGGTTTCGAGGTAGACGTATAAGGATGCCAGAGGTGGTCGCGATCGAAATCCAGGTCGGTGCTCATGGGATGGTCCGAATAAAACGTGGACAGGAAGAATGGCAGCGGCGGGGGGAAAGTTCAAAGTTGAAAGTGGTAACACGCGATTTCTGCAGGAACACCGCTTGAGGTGCGAACCGAGTGTCAACGCGGAATCGGCGGCAGGACAATCAGGCGCTCCAGGGCTCAACAGGCTTTCTGGAACGGGACGGGAGTAGCGGCAATGCCTAGAGCGCAACCAACTCATTGAGCGATTTCTGCAACCCTTCGCACTGCGCCGTTTCCGGGACCAGCACCAGCAACCAGCCCATCGGGTCCACCGGTTTGCCGGCCGGCAGCAAGGTATCGCAGAGCATCGGCAGAGAGGTCAACAACCAGCGCTCGCCTTCCAGCTCCACCTGCTGGAGTTGCCGCTTGAATTCGGGCAACCGCTCATCCTGCCCGGCCTTTCGGCGCACCGCCCGCAGAGGTCGCAGGTAATCCGACTCGAACTGCCCGGCCAGTTCCGCCAACCGCCGGCCCACCTTGGCATCCGGTTGCTTGCCCAGCGCGGCCAGCCACAGCCCACACAGCATCAACGACACCGGCACCTGATATTCATCCTGCAAATACAGGCAGGTTTTCTCGAACGCCTTGTCCTGCCAACGGCCCAGCGCGAAACGCCACAGATCCGGTTTTATCTCATCACTCACGGGTATCCCCTGATTCACCGTCCGCTGACGGGTTGGTGCTTAAACAGGCCATCGCTTACACTGCGCCGGTTTCCTGCGCGTCTACACTTGCACGCAGGCCACTGTCTTGGAAATAGGCTCACCATGCTGTCTCTCGAACATATCAACCTTCGTCGCGGCCCCGACCTGCTGCTGGAAGATGCCAACCTGGTCTTGCACAAGGGCTGGCGCGTGGGGCTGGTGGGCCGCAATGGCAGCGGTAAAAGTTCGCTGTTCAAGCTTATCATGGGCGAGCTGGAGAGCGACGGCGGCAACCTCAATCTGCCTGCCGACTGGCGCCTGGCCATGATGGCCCAGGAAGTACCGGCACTGGACCAGCCAGCCATCGATTACGTGCTGGACGGCCACCATGCCCTGCGCGCCGCCGAGCGCAAACTGGCGGCCGCCGAACAGGCCGGCGACAACCACGCCATTGCCCTGACCCACGGCGAGCTGGACGCGCTGCACGCCTGGCAGCAACCGGCCAACGCCGCCGTCCTGCTGGCGGGCCTGGGCTTTAGCGAAGCCCAGCAACGGCAGCCGGTCTCCAGCTTTTCCGGTGGCTGGCGCATGCGCCTGAATCTGGCCCAGGTACTGATGAGCGACGCGGACCTGTTGCTTCTCGATGAGCCCACCAACCACCTGGATCTGGATGCCATTCTGTGGCTGCAGAGTTATCTGATTCAGCAGCCCGGAGCGTTGTTGGTGATCTCCCATGACCGGGCGTTCCTGGATGCCATCGTCACCCAGATTCTGCACATCGAACATAACAGCCTGAAGCAGTACACCGGCGGCTACTCCGACTTCGAACGCGAGCGCGCCGAAAAGCTGGCCCTGCAACAGAAGATGCACGACAAGCAGCAAACCCAGGTCGCCCACCTGCAAAAATTCATTACCCGCTTCAAGGCAAAAGCCAGCAAGGCCAAGCAGGCCCAGAGCCGGGTAAAGGCGCTGGAAAAACTGGAACTGATTGCCCCCGCCCATGTGGATTCCGGCTTCAGTTTTGATTTTCACAGCCCGGAAAAACTGCCCAACCCCATGGAGAACCTGGACGCGGCGCAATGCGGCTATCGCAATAACGGCGTCGATACGGTGATCC
>NZ_LWFX01000951.1:0-2984 GCF_001635175.1 Alcanivorax sp. HI0083
CGGCCGGCAACCAGCTCAACCCCATGGAGCAATCCGCCGGCGACGTACAACCGACCTGGAAAATCGGGATCGGTGGCGACCTGGCCAAAGACGAGGTACCCGACGCCCTGCGGCAACATGGCGCAGAGCTGATCAATGCCGACGGCAAACCTCTCTGGACCGGCATCGCCACCACCCACGAGGCCAGCAACGCCGTTGCCATCGCCAAAAGCCAGTGCTCGGCCCTGCGTCGCAGCTTGCGTGAACAAGCCCTTATTCCCTGACCGGCCAATGTCCGTCAGGGAACGGTAAAACGGACTCTGACAACGGACATGAACATTATGACAGGCCCACTTAACGGACTGACCTTCATCGAACTGGCCGGCATTGGCCCCGGCCCCTTCTGCGGCATGATGCTTGCCGACATGGGCGCCACCGTTATCCGCATCGACCGCCCCGGCGGTAACCCGCATTCCGCCATCGGCCACACCGTCCTTTTCCGCAATCGCCAAAACCTGGCCGTGGACCTGAAAAGCGCCGAAGGCATCGAAACCGTTCTGAAACTCTGCGAAACCGCCGACGGCCTGTTCGAAGGTTTTCGTCCCGGCGTCACCGAGCGCCTGGGCGTGGGCCCGGAGCAATGCCTGGCCCGCAACCCGAAACTGGTCTACGGCCGCATGACCGGCTGGGGCCAGACCGGGCCACTGGCCCAGGCCGCCGGCCACGACATGAACTACATCGCCCTGTCCGGCGCCCTGCATGCTATGGGCCGTGAAGGCGAAAAGCCCGCAATTCCCCTCAACCTGGTGGGCGATTTCGGTGGCGGCGGCATGATGCTTGCTTTCGGCATGGTCTGCGCCGCACTGGAAGCCCAGCGCAGCGGTAAAGGCCAGGTGGTCGACTCGTCCATGGTAGAAGGTTCCGCCGCCCTCATGGCCATGTTCTACGGGCTCAAATCCCAGGGCATGTTTACCGACAATCGCGGCACTCACATGCTTGATTCCGGCGCACACTTTTATGAAGTGTATGAAACTGCGGACGGCAAATACGTCTCCATCGGCAGTATCGAACCACAGTTCTATGCCCAGCTCTGCCAGCTGGCCGAACTACCCGCCGAAGACTTTGGCCATCAGATCAACCCGCCCAAATGGCCGGAAATGAAACAAAAGCTCGCCGCCGTCATCAAACAGAAGACACGGGACGAGTGGTCCGCCCTCATGGAAGGCACCGATGTCTGTTTTGCACCGGTTCTCAGCCTTGAAGAAGCGCCCTCACACCCGCATAACGTAGCCAGAGAATCCTTTGTTACCGTCAACGGTGCCGCACAACCGGCACCGACCCCGCGCTTCTCACGCACCGCAGCCGGCGAGATAAAACCCGCCACCACTGCCGGAGCAGATAGCCGGGCCGTACTGAGCCAGGCCGGCTTCAGTGACAGTGACATCGATGGCCTGATCGCCAGTGGAGCCGTCAAGCAGGACTGATCCCTGCTTGCTCTCCACTGGCTGCATTGACCTGTAACACCTGCCGGGCCACAAGCCAGGCAGGTGTTCGCCCCATTGGAGGAACCATGAACGTAGTGATCCCCGGCACATCCCTGGCCATTCACCCGGAACGTTTCCCTGATCCCATCGACGATCTGCCCGCCAATGGCATGGCCAAAGCGGTTCTGGCTGGCGGTTGCTTCTGGTGTGTGGAAGCGGTCTATCTGAATCTGGAAGGCGTGAACGCCGTGGTGTCCGGTTATGCCGGCGGCCATGCTGCCCGCGCCAATTACGAGGCCGTCTGTACCGGCACCACCGGCCATGCGGAAGTGATCGAAGTAGAATACGACAGCACCGTCATCAGCTTCGGCGAACTGCTGAAAGTGTTCTTTTCCGTCGCCCACGACCCCACCCAGAAAGACCGGCAAGGCAACGACCGGGGCACCCAGTACCGCTCCGCGATTTTTTATCACGACGAGGCCGAGAGAGCGGTGGCCGAGGCGTACATCCATCAGTTGAATAACGCCGGCGCTTTTATCGCCCCCATTGTTACCACCGTGGAACCGCTGGACGCCTTTTACCGCGCCGAGGATTACCACCAGGATTTCGCCCGTCGCAATCCCAATCAAGGCTACATCACCCATATAGCCAAACCGAAAGTGGAAAAGCTGATCCAGGCCTTTCCCGACAAACTCAAAACCCGGACACCTTAACCAGACAAACTCAAGGGAGTGCCTGATGACCCAAGCACTGTCCGCCAGCGGCTTCGACCTGACGCCCCTGAGCGAAGAAGAGAAACAGGCCCGCGCACAATCGCTGAGCAAAGAAGAACGCCGCATCCTGCTCAACCAGGGCACCGAGCCACCGTTTTGTGGCGGCCTGCTGGATAACAAGGACGATGGCACCTACCACTGTAAACTGTGTGACCTGCCGCTGTTCGCTTCCAGCACCAAGTTCGAATCCGGCACCGGCTGGCCCAGTTTTTATCAACCTTTCGATCCGCAACACATTCGCGAACTGCGCGACAGTAGCCACGGCATGATCCGTATAGAGATCCGCTGCGCCCGCTGCGATAGCCATCAGGGGCACGTCTTCCCCGACGGCCCACCGCCCACTGGCCAACGCTATTGCCTGAACTCCGCCTCCATGGTGTTCAAGGCGCAGAATTAATCCGTCCCATCACCAGAAGCGTAGCGAATAACCTCGCTGACGGCGCGACAACCCAAGCCGACTCTGCTGTAGGAGCACTTCTTGAGGTGCGAACCTGAGCCTCGGCGAAGGATCGCCTTCAGATTGCCAATGCGCAAAACGGGCGGTTCGCACCTCAAGAGGTGCTTGTATGTTTGAATGCTCTTCCTGCAACCATGCAGGACTTGCCGGGGTGGAGGGACCAAAGGAGCATCTGACCCAAGGGTACAGACGGTAGGAGATTTGGCCCCACCCCGCACCTATTCATACGCCGATAAAGAATCCATCGGCTGAGTTGCACCTCAGACCGACGATACCTAGCAAGCCAGCGTT
>NZ_LWFX01000952.1:0-6261 GCF_001635175.1 Alcanivorax sp. HI0083
GCGAAGAAAGCCGCTGTTGCAAAAGCACCGGCTGTTCCCAAGTCTGTCAGCAACGCTGAATCCAAGGTTAAATTACAGGACAAAGCTGTAGCCCAGGCAGAAAAGAAAGTTACCCAGTCACAAACCAAACTTGATAAGCATCGCGCCAAAATCGACGCAGAGAACGCCAAACTGTCGAAACTGCGTGCCGATGTTGCCGCCAAGCGTGAAAAAGCACAAAAAACTTCCACTGCCGCCGCCAAGCGTGCCGTTGAAACTGCACGCGGTCGCATGAACACTGCGCGCCTGAAACTCCAGGATATTCGTGGCGAAGCGAAACTGATTCGTGCCGAGATCCAGGCCGCCAAGAAAGTGGTTGCCCGCGAAGTGAAGAAACTGCGCACTGCTGAGCGCAACTTCAAAGCCAAATTGCGTGATCATGAGCGCAAACTGGCGAAGAAAGCCAAGGCCGAACAGAAGAAAGCGGAGCAGAAAGCCAAGGCAGCTGCGCGTAAAGCGGCGGCGAAGGCCAAGCGTGCGGCCAAGAAAGCGACCGCTCGCAAGCCCAAGGCGACTGCAAAAAAAGCAGCGACTAAAAAGGCGCCTGCCAAAAAAGCGGCCACCAAGAAACCTGCAGCAAAAAAGGCAGCAACCCGTAAAGCGCCTGCCAAGAAAGCTGCACGTAAGCGTACTCCGGCCAAGAAGAAGCCTTCCTGATACGTCAGAAGGGTTTATGAAGGCTAAAAGCCCCGCTTTGCGGGGCTTTTTTTATGCCTGTCGTACAGGTCGTGCTGCCAGGATTTCACCGTGGGATAAGGGGGTTGGGTGGCAAAAATGTGCATTTTTACATATGGCTGGCGTTGCTCTCAGGGAAGCTGGAGCGGGGAGGGTGAATAGATCCCCAAAAGTAGTTGATAATGATTCGCGTTAGGTTTAGCATCCTTTTCAGAGATTGAGGAAAGGCGACTTATGTACGTATGCATTTGTAAGGGTATTACTGACAACCATATACGGGAAGCGGTCGATTCTGGCTGCGACAGCCTGCGTGATCTTCGTCGGGAACTTGGGGTTGGAAGTCAGTGTGGTAAATGTGCCCGTCACGCCCGCCAAATTTTGCGTGAGACCCGTAGCGCAAACGAGGCGACCTCATTCTCGAACTCTTCTACTGCTGGTGAGGCGGTTGTTTTCTGGCCACAAACCGCATAAACAATCGTTCTCATTTGCATAAGCGCTTGTATTTGAAGCGCTTTTTTTCCTCTCCTGCCTTGTCTCTGTCACACACTTGCTGAACAATAGGGGTTACCCCAAGTTCATGTGACGGAGATCCCCCCAATGAAAGGCGACGCCAAAGCGATTGAGTTCCTCAACCGTGCACTCGGCAATGAGCTGGTTGCCATTAACCAGTACTTCCTCCACGCCAAGATGTACCAGGATTGGGGCTTGCAGGCACTCTATGCCAAGGAATATCACGAATCCATCGACGAGATGAAGCATGCGGACATGCTGGTCGAGCGCATTCTGTTCCTGGAAGGCATTCCCAACCTGCAGGATCTGGGCAAGCTGATGATTGGTGAAAACACCAAGGAAATGCTGGAATGCGATCTCAAGCTTGAGCAAATGGCTGTGCCAGACCTGCGTGAAGGCATTGCTTATTGCGAATCCATCCAGGATTACATCAGCCGTAACCTGCTCAAAGATATCCTCGAATCCGAGGAAGAGCATATCGATTGGCTGGAGACCCAGCTCGGTCTGATCGATAAAGTCGGCCTGGAAAATTACATGCAAAAACAAATGGCTGCCGCAGAAAGCTGATTGCCGAACTTTTAACCGATCTACGCTTGACTCACCGCGGGGCTTTCGGAATAATGCGCAGCCTCTCGCGGCGTTACAGCAACGAGATTTGCACCGGTAGCTCAGCTGGATAGAGCAACTGGCTACGAACCAGTAGGTCGGGGGTTCGACTCCCTCCCGGTGTACCATACGAATAAAAGAAGGCTCCCAATCGGGGGCCTTTTTTTATGCCGCTCTGCGGCCGCTGCACGCCTCACCCTTCATGCCGCATGCAACAGGCTCGCAGGCTCAACGCTGTCCGAGCAGGTACGACCCCCAAGTCTTCCCGACGCCGTATTGCACTTCATTCCATTGCGATATTTTTTACTCTACGGTCTGGATAAATCTGGCCTGCACGCCGTCGATTGATCAAAACCACCAACCGGTTCCTCGCATGCCTCATTGCGGGTTGTCGACAATCTGTCTACATTGCCTTTAACCCCGCGAGAGCAATACCGGCTCACAAGGCCACCATGATGCCCGCCCAAACGGCGACGCCTTTCGCTCTCGCACGCGGTGACTGAATCCGCTTTTGGAACCAAAAGGAGTGTTCCATGAACGCTATGATGGCTCAGGGTGTCGAACTCATGCTGGTTGGCATGGGTGTCGTGTTTGTTTTTCTGATTGTGCTGGTGGCCGTCACCACTGCCATGTCGGCGCTGGTGCAGAAATTCGGCCGAGAGGAACCGGCGCCGCAGCCCGCTTCAGCCTCCCCGCAAAATATGCCATCGCCGGCCATTATCAAAGCTATCGAAAAAGCGGTGCAGCAGCATCGCCAGTCTTCACTGTCATAGATACCGGATTATTCCATGAGTGACCTGAAACCGTTGGGCATTACCGATGTGGTGCTGCGTGATGCGCACCAGTCCCTGTTTGCTACCCGTATGCGCCTGGATGACATGCTGCCGATTGCTGCTGAACTCGATGAGATTGGCTTCTGGTCACTGGAATCCTGGGGTGGGGCGACCTTTGATGCCTGTATTCGTTATCTGGGGGAAGACCCCTGGCAGCGCATCCGCGAATTGAAGCAGGCCATGCCAAAAACGCCACAGCAAATGCTGCTGCGTGGGCAGAACCTGTTGGGCTATCGCCACTATGCGGATGATGTGGTGGATACCTTTGTGGAACGTGCAGCGGAAAACGGCGTGGATGTGTTCCGTGTGTTTGATGCCATGAACGACATGCGCAATATCGAGCGGGCCATCGCCGCTGTGGTAAAGCAGGGCAAGCACGCCCAGGGCACTATCGCGTACACGGTCAGCCCGGTGCACACCATGGACATGTGGGTGGAGCAGGGCAAAGTGATCGAACAGATGGGCGCCCATTCTGTTGCCATTAAGGACATGGCCGGCCTGCTGCGCCCCGCCGTGGCGTTCGAGCTGGTGACGCGCCTGAAAGCTTCCCTGAATATTCCCGTGCACATGCAATCGCACGCGACCACGGGGCTGTCCACCGCCACAGCCCTGAAAGCGGCAGAAGCGGGCATCGACAACGTGGACACCGCCATCTCGTCCATGTCGATGACCTATGGTCATAGCCCAACGGAATCCGTGGTCGCCATGCTGGAAGGCACGGACCGGGATACCGGGCTGGATATCAAAAAACTGAATCGTATTGCCGGTTATTTTCGTCAGGTTCGCAAAAAGTACGCCGCCTTCGAAGGCAGCTTGCGCGGTGTGGATGCGCGCATCCTGGTGGCGCAGGTGCCCGGCGGCATGCTCACCAATATGGAAAGTCAGCTCAAGGAGCAGGGCGCAGCGGACCGGTTCGATGAAGTGCTGCAGGAAATTCCCGGCGTCCGTGAAGATCTGGGGTTCATTCCACTGGTGACGCCCACCTCGCAAATCGTCGGCACCCAGGCGGTGCTCAATGTGCTCTCCGGCGAACGCTACAAAGTGCTCAGCAAGGAAACCCGCGGCATCCTTCGTGGCGAATATGGCGCCGCACCGGCCCCGTACAATGCCGAGCTACAGCAGCGCGCCCTGGAGGGGGACGAACCGGTTACCTGCCGCCCGGGTGATCTGCTCGACAACGAAATGGGCAGTCTCCGTGATGAAGTGCTGTCTCTGGCAAAAGACAGGGGCATGGCGCTGGCGGAAGGGGAGCGCTTAATCGACGACGTGCTTACCTATGCGTTGTTCCCGCAAATTGGGCAACGTTTTCTGGAAAACCGGGGCGATGCCTCGGCGTTTGAAGCGGCACCGGGCGAAGGTAAAGACGCGGCCAGCAGCGGCACGCAGTCAGAAGGGGTTTATACCGTTGAGGTAGACGGCCAACAGTACACGGTGAAAGTGAACGAGGGCGGTGATGTAACCGGCCTGCGTGCGGTGGGTGGTGCCTCTGCCCCTGCGCCATCCGCCCCCTCTCCCGGTAACCCGGCCAACAGCGTGCCGGTGCCTGCGCCGCTGGCGGGGAATATTTTTCAGGTACTGGTGAAGCCCGGTGATCAGGTCACCGAAGGTCAAAAAATCATGGTGCTGGAAGCCATGAAAATGGAAACGGATGTGTCCAGTACCTGCGCAGGCGTGGTCAGCGAGGTTGCCGTGAAAGAGGGCGACGCCGTGGCCGTGGGGCAAACCCTGCTCAGCGTGGAGCCCGCCAATGGATAAGCTGCAAACCCTCTGGCACAGCACCGGGCTGTTTCACATGAGCGGCGGCCAGCTGGTCATGCTATTGGTCTGCCTGGGTTTGCTGTGGCTGGCCATTCATAAAAAATTCGAGCCATTGCTGTTGTTGCCCATCGGCTTTGGTGGCTTGCTGGCCAATATTCCCATGGCCGGGCTGGCGGAATCCGCCATCAGTCAGGCGCTGCATTTTGGCTCTGTTGACCTGTTGGCCTCCATGGCACAGGTGCTGGGTATGGAGGCCGGGGCAGGGCGTGACGCGCTTTATACGGCCGCGCAGGCGGCAGGGCCAGCGGTGCAGGATCAGCTGCACCACCTGGCAGTAAAAGCCAATTACGGCGACGGTATTCTCTATTTGATTTATACCGTAGGCCTGACTACCGGCATTTTCCCGCTGTTGATCTTCATGGGCGTAGGGGCGATGACCGATTTTGGCCCGCTGCTGGCCAACCCGCGCACCCTGTTGCTGGGCGCGGCGGCGCAATTTGGCATCTTCGCCGCCTTGCTGGGGGCGCTGGCGCTGAATTTTCTGGGCATGGAATTTTCCCTGTCGGATGCCGCCGCCATTGGCATCATCGGTGGCGCAGACGGTCCCACTTCCATCTATGTCACCACCAAGCTGGCGCCGCATCTACTTGGCGCGATTGCGGTGGCGGCCTATTCCTACATGGCGCTGGTACCCATTATCCAGCCGCCAATCATCCGGGCGCTGACCTC
Organism: Alcanivorax sp. HI0083; assembly: GCF_001635175.1. NCBI lineage: Bacteria > Pseudomonadati > Pseudomonadota > Gammaproteobacteria > Oceanospirillales > Alcanivoracaceae > Alcanivorax > Alcanivorax sp. HI0083. The sequence continues at coordinate 5,151 of NZ_LWFX01000952.1, forward strand.
GCAAAAAGAGCGCCAGATCAAAATGGAGCAACTGCGCCCGGTGAGCCAGGTGGAAAAAATCCTGTTCCCGATTCTGTTGCTGGTGCTGGTGGCGCTGGTGTTACCCGATGCGGCGCCACTGTTGGGCATGTTCTGCCTGGGTAACCTGATGAAGGAATCCGGGGTGGTGAACCGGCTAGTGGATACCACCAGCAATGCCCTGATCAATGTGGTGACCATCATGCTGGGGCTGGCCGTGGGGGCGAAACTCAGCGCAGAACAGTTCCTGGTCATGGAAACCCTGGGCATCCTGGCCCTGGGGCTGGTGGCCTTCATGATCGGCACCGCCACTGGCGTGCTGATGGCCAAGCTGCTCAACCGCGTCAGTCGCCACCCGGTCAATCCCATTATCGGCGCCGCCGGTGTGTCCGCCGTCCCCATGGCGGCACGGGTGGCCAACAAGGTCGGCCTGGACGCCAACCCCCACAACTTCCTGCTCATGCATGCCATGGGTCCCAACGTGGCCGGCGTCATCGGCTCTGCCGTCGCCGCCGGCGTCCTGCTCAACTTCGCAGGCTGATCTTCTCCGCGTGGCGTTCGCGCCACGCTATTCCTTCCTCTGCCCCTTGTAGGCGTTCCCTTCCAGGGGACGAACCGCGCGAAGCGCGAAAAAGATCCGGAGGATCATCGGTAGATTCTGAGTTTCGCCTGTTCTTTTATTATCGCAATAGACGGAAAGATGCGGAGCGATTTTCGTTCGTCCCCTGGAAGGGAACGCCTACAAGTGCCAGGTGGCCATCGGGAAACGGGAGAGCCTTTGCTGCCATCGGGAACCCACAGGGCTATAGTACGTCGAAGACGCAACCCCTCGACGGAGCCACACTTTGCCGCTGACGCTACAAACCCTCACTGAAAAGCTCTATCAGATTCGCCATGTCTGGGCGCTGATCAGCTTCTCGCTGGGCCTGAGCAGTTATTTTCTGGTGGATCGCCAACCGTGGTTAGCGGCGGTGCTGACCGGGCTGCTGGTGTTCAGCTGGCTCTTGCTGCTCACCGAGGGGATCTGGCAGAACAAGGTGATCGGTACCCGCTTTGATGGCCTGCCCCAGGGCATGCTCAAGTTGCTGTTCCA
>NZ_LWFX01000953.1:0-12145 GCF_001635175.1 Alcanivorax sp. HI0083
TGAGCACACGCGCATTCCTCGCCGCGCCCGCGCCGGCAAGAATGTCAGCCAGATGCACTACGCGCGCCAGGGCATCATCACTCCCGAGATGGAATATATCGCCATCCGCGAAAATCAGCGGCTGCGTGAGCATCGCGAAGCGGGCCTGCCGGTGAACCAGCATCCGGGGCAGAGCTTCGGCGCGGCGATTCCGGCGGAAATTACCCCGGAGTTCGTCCGTGATGAAGTGGCTCGGGGCCGGGCGGTGATCCCCGTCAACATCAACCACCCGGAAATCGAGCCGATGATCATCGGCCGCAACTTCCTCACCAAGATCAACGCCAACATCGGCAACTCGGCGGTGACCTCTTCCATTGAGGAAGAAGTCTCCAAGATGACCTGGGCCACCCGCTGGGGCGGTGACACGGTGATGGACCTGTCCACCGGTGACAATATTCACGAAACCCGCGAGTGGATTCTGCGTAACTCGCCGGTGCCCATCGGCACCGTGCCCATCTACCAGGCGCTGGAAAAGGTCAACGGCGTGGCCGAAGACCTGACCTGGGAAATCTTCCGCGACACCCTGATCGAGCAGGCCGAGCAGGGGGTGAGTTACTTCACCATCCACGCCGGCGTGCTGCTGCGCTATGTGCCGATGACCGCCAACCGGGTTACCGGCATTGTGTCCCGCGGTGGTTCGATCATGGCCAAGTGGTGCCTGGCGCACCATGAGGAAAGCTTCCTCTATACCCATTTCGAAGAGATCTGCGAGATCATGAAGGCCTACGACGTGACCTTCAGTCTCGGCGATGGCCTGCGCCCCGGTTCCCTGGCCGATGCCAACGATGAAGCCCAGTTCAGTGAGCTGCGCACCCTGGGCGAGTTGACCAAGATCGCCTGGAAGCATGACGTGCAGGTGATGATCGAAGGCCCCGGCCATGTGCCCATGCACATGATCAAGGCCAACATGGATGAGCAGCTGGAGCACTGTGGGGAAGCGCCGTTCTACACCCTGGGCCCGCTGACCATCGATATCTCCCCCGGCTACGATCACATTTCCAGCGCCATCGGTGCGGCCATGATCGGCTGGTATGGCACCGCCATGCTTTGCTATGTGACGCCCAAGGAGCACCTGGGGCTGCCCAATCGCGAAGACGTGAAGGAAGGCATCATCGCCTACAAGATTGCTGCCCACGCGGCGGATCTGGCGAAGGGCCATCCCGGCGCGCAGCTGCGTGATAATGCCCTGTCCAAGGCACGTTTCGAATTCCGCTGGGAAGATCAGTTCAATCTGGGACTGGACCCGGACCGGGCCCGTGAATACCACGACGAGACCCTGCCCAAGCAGGCCCACAAGGTGGCGCATTTCTGTTCCATGTGCGGGCCGAAATTCTGCTCCATGAAGATCAGCCAGGAAGTCCGCGAGATCTACGGTGACGGCACCGCCCAGGTGGCCCAGGCCGAAGCGGGCATGGAAGAAAAATCCAAGGAGTTCCGCGAACAGGGCTCTGCGCTTTATCACGAGGCCCATGAGTAATCATTCACTGACACCGCCATTTGGCCCGCAGGACGTGGAAGTGCTGGAACGGGAGACCCCGTTCCAGGGCTTCTTCCGGGTGGATACCCTGACCCTGCGTCACAAGCACTATAACGGTGGCTGGGGCGAGCCCGTCCGCCGGGAGCTGTTTGTACGGCCACCGGCGGCCGCCGTGCTGCCCTATGATCCGGTGCGGGGCGAGATTCTGCTGGTGGAGCAGTTTCGGGTCGGCGCGCTGGAATGGCGGGATACGCCCTGGTGCCTGGAATTGATTGCCGGCATCGCCGACAAGGACGGAGAAAGTGCCGCCGACCTGATTCGCCGTGAGGCGGTGGAAGAGGCCGGGCTGACCCTGGGCACCATGGAACCGATCGCGGCCTACATGCCCAGCCCCGGTGGCACCAATGAGCGCCTGCAGGTGTTCGTGGGCCATGCCGATCTGGCCGGCGCTGGCGGCATTTTCGGCTGTCCGGACGAGGGCGAAGACATTCGTGCGGTCACCGTGAGTGCCGATGACATTCCTGGGCTGCTGGAAAGCGGTCAGGTGGATAACGCCGCGTCGCTGATTGCCCTGCAATGGTTGCTGTTGAACCGCGCCCGCCTGGATGCGGCCTGGGGCGGGCAGTGAGCCGCCGCGAGCGTTACCGGCTGGATTTTCGTGCGCTGATGACCCAGTGCGAGGAAAACTATGCGCGCCTGTTGCCCTTAATGAAGGCGTTGGGTGAGCGAGACAGCATGGCGGTGGAAGTGGGACATGACCAGCATCCCCATACCCTGCAGATGCGTGTGCTGGAGCGTTCTCCCTACACCACCACGGTGCGTCTGGAAGATCAGGAATTGCTGGAAGCCTTGCCAGCGTCTCGGCTCACCGTGCGCATGTACCACGATGCGCGGCTGGCGGAAGTCACCGAAGCGCGTCCTTTCCGGCGGGTTAACGCCCGCTACGCCTACCCTAATCGCAACATGCATCAGCGCGACGAGAAGGTGCAGTGGAACCGGTTTCTGGCAGAGTGGCTGCGCCACCTCCATGACCACGGCCGCGACAGTGGCCAGGCCTGGCGCCAACAGGTCACTGGCAGTTGAGCAGATGGCGCTGTGAGTGCGTGGGTGCCTGCCACTCCCCGGATACAGAAGCAACCCGCTCTGCGGTTTCTTCGTAGAGAAATGGTAACCAATTCCAGCTCTTGGATCTGTTTCCTAGAAAAGTGCCATCATCTTGGTTATAAGTGACGTTGAGGGCGGCCTTGCGGTACTGGGGAGTACAAGGAAGGGCCGTCAACGAGATATGGGACCATAATAACGGTTACGGGAGCGGGGATCTTGACGCAGCAGTTGCAGCCCCTTCGAGTCGTGCAGTTGTCAGACTGTCATTTGTTTGCCGATCCACAAGGCAAGCTGCTGGGTTTGAATACCCAGTTCAGTCTGGACAAGGTGCTGGAGCTGATTCGCAAGGAACAACCCAATCCGGATTTGATTCTGGCCACCGGGGACCTGTCCCAGGATGCCTCCTACGAATCCTACGAGCGCCTGGATCGCGCTCTGTCCGGTTTCGATGTGCCGGTTTACTGGCTTGAAGGCAATCACGACAAGCCTGCGCCCATGTTGCAGGCGCTGGCAGCCCACCGCGAAAAAATGAGTCCGTGCGTGCTGAATGTGGGCAACTGGACCATTGTCATGCTGGACTCCACCATTCCCGGCGAAGTGCCCGGCGAGCTATTCGACGAAGACCTGAAATTTCTCGACACCGCCTTGCGGGATGCCATCGGTGAGCACCTGATGGTATGTCTGCACCATCACCCGGTCCCGATGGAGTGCACCTGGCTGGACACCCAGGTGGTGGGCAGTGCCGACCAGTTTTTCCAGGTCATCGACCGCCATGAGCGGATGCGCGCCATTATCTGGGGGCATGTGCACCAGGAGTATGACGCGCACCGCAACGGGGTGCGGATGATGGCGGTACCCAGCACCTGTGTGCAGTTCAAGCCCAAGAGCGAAGACTTTGCCGTGGACGATGCCAATCCCGGCTACCGTTGGCTGGATTTGCACCCGGATGGCCAGATCGACACAGGGGTGAGCCGGGTGGAAGGCATCACCTTCGAGGTGGATTTCACGGTCAAAGGTTATTGAGTGTCGAGTTGAAAGTTTAAAGTTGAAACGCGAAGACAGGTAGCCGTGACATTGGCAGGCCCTTTCTCCGCGTTGCCAGAGGGGCAGAATCGCGGGCACGGTCGAGCGATTGCACGCGCTTTTCAACTTTAAACTTTCAACTTGCAACTCCTCCCCATCGCGTCAAACTCCTGAACAGCGTAGTAACGAGGAGTGATCATGACTGCCCCGCAAATGTCCCTGATGTATATCCACGGCTTCAACAGCTCGCCTGCGTCCCACAAGGCGGGGTTGCTGCGCTCGGTGTTCGAGCAGGCCGGTTGCCCGGAGCGGCTGATCGTGCCGGCGTTGCCGCCGTCGCCCCGGCTGGCCATGGCGGAGCTGGATGCGGCCATTGCCGGCGCCGGGCCGGTGGCGCTGCTGGGCTCGTCGCTGGGCGGTTTTTATGCCACCTGGCTGGCGGAACACCACGATCTGAAGGCCGCAATCGTAAATCCTGCGGTCAGACCGTGGCGACTACTGGACAAATACACAGGTATCCAGCATAACTACCATACCGGCGAGGCCTACCAGTTCGATCCGGTCTGGCTGGAGCAGTTACGGCACTACGAAGTGGCAGAGATCACCCAGCCGGAAAACCTGCTGTTGCTGACCCAAACCGGTGACGAAACCCTTAACTGGGAAGACGGCTGGGACTATTACGGTGACTGTCACCGCTATTGTGGCTTGGGTGGCAGCCACGGCTTTGATAACTTTGACGCCTTCATACCGCTGATGCTGCGGTTTTGTGGGATTGAAATACACGCCTGATGCCCGAGGCCAGATGCCGGCCGTGTGATACATCATGCGCCCGGCATCTGGCGTCCTGCGTCTGGTGCTTCTGGAAAATCTATGGCCAATAACTATACGTCCGAAAATATTGAAGTGTTGTCGGGCCTGGACCCGGTGCGTAAGCGCCCGGGCATGTACACCGATACCTCCCGCCCCAACCATCTTGCCCAGGAAGTCATCGATAACTCGGTGGATGAAGCACTGGCCGGCCATGCCAAGTCGATCAAGGTCACCCTGCTCAAGGATGGCGGCGTGGAAGTGGAAGACGATGGCCGCGGCATGCCTGTGGACATGCATCCGGTACAGAAAAAACCGGGTGTGGAAGTGATCCTGTCTACCCTGCACTCCGGGGGCAAGTTCTCCAATAACAACTACCAGTTCAGTGGTGGCCTGCACGGCGTTGGCGTGTCGGTGGTGAACGCTCTGTCCACCAAACTGGAGATTCTGGTCAAGCGCGATGGTCAGCTGCACCGCATGGAATTCGGTGATGGCGAAAAGCGCAGCGATCTGGAAGTGATCGATACGGTTGGCAAGCGCAACACCGGCACCACCTTGCGCTTCTGGCCCGACGCCAAGTATTTCGATTCGCCGAAAATGTCGGTGACTCGCCTCAAGCACCTGTTGCGGGCCAAGGCGGTACTTTGCCCGGGCCTGCTGGTGACGCTGGATAACCAGCTCACCGGCGAGAGCGACGCCTGGCAATTCGATGATGGCCTGATCGAATACCTGCTGGAATCCAGCCGCGGCTGGGAGCGCGTACCGCAGGAGCCGTTCAACGGTGCCATGAGTGCGGAAACCGAGGCGGTGGATTGGGCGGTGACCTGGCTCCCGGAAGGCGGCGAGCTGATTCAGGAAGCCTATGTGAACCTGATCCCCACGGCCCAGGGCGGCACCCATGTGAATGGCCTGCGTTCCGGCTTGTTGGATGCCATGCGCGAGTTCTGTGAGTTTCGTAATCTGCTGCCCCGTGGGGTCAAGCTGACCCCGGAAGATATCTGGGACCGGGCAGCCTTCGTGCTCAGCGTGAAAATGCAGGATCCACAATTTGCCGGGCAGACCAAGGAACGGTTGAGTTCCCGCCAGACCGCAGCTTTTGTGTCTGGTGTAGTGAAGGATGCGTTCTCCCTGTGGCTGAACCAGCACACCGATGAAGCCGAAAAACTGGCGGACCTGTGCATCAATAACGCCCAGAAGCGTTTGCGCGCAGCCAAGAAAGTCACCCGGAAAAAAGTCACCAGCGGCCCGGCCTTGCCCGGCAAGCTGGCGGACTGCACCAGCGATGATCCGTCCCAGAGTGAAATTTTTCTGGTGGAAGGGGATTCGGCGGGTGGCAGCGCCAAGCAGGCCCGCGATCGGGTGTATCAGGCGATCATGCCCCTGCGCGGCAAGATCATGAATACCTGGGAAGTGGATTCCAGCGAGGTGCTGGGTAGCCAGGAAATTCACGATATTGCTGTGGCCCTGGGCATCGAGCCCGGCAGCGATGATCTTGGCGGCCTGCGTTATGGCAAGGTCTGCATTCTTGCCGATGCGGACTCAGATGGTCTGCATATCGCCACGTTGATCTGTGCCTTGTTTCTGCGCCACTTCCCTGCACTGGTCAAAAGCGGCCATGTGTTCGTGGCCATGCCGCCGCTGTATCGCATCGATGTGGGCAAGGAAGTGTATTACGCCCTGGACAAGGAAGAGCGTGATGGCGTGCTCGACCGCATCAAGGCGGAGAAAAAACGCGGCAAGGTGAACGTGACCCGTTTCAAGGGGTTGGGTGAGATGAATCCGCTGCAATTGCGCGAAACCACCATGGCCCGCGATACCCGCCGCCTGGTGCGTTTGGATGTTTCCACCGATGACGGCACTCACCAGCTGATGGATATGCTGCTCAGCAAAAAGCGCGCATCCGACCGCAAGGGCTGGCTGGAAGAAAAAGGGAATCTGGCGGAAGTATAAGGGTGCCGGACGCCGGATGCCGGATGCCCGACGAAAACTAACAAGACAAGACGACGCCTGAAAAGTCTCAGCCACGAGCTTGCCGTTTGTTCGGCAATAAGCATTTGGCTTCAGGCATCAGGCGTCCAGCATACGAGCTAGCGAGTACCTATGGCTGACGAATTTGAAAGTTTTCCGTTAAAGGAATACACCGAAAAAGCGTACCTGGATTATTCCATGTACGTGATTCTGGACAGGGCGTTACCCAATATTGGTGACGGGCTGAAGCCAGTGCAGCGGCGTATCGTGTACGCCATGAGCGAGCTGGGCCTGAAGGCCTCATCCAAGTACAAGAAGTCCGCCCGTACGGTGGGTGATGTGCTGGGTAAGTATCACCCCCATGGTGACTCCGCCTGCTACGAAGCCATGGTGTTGATGGCGCAGCCGTTCAGTTACCGCTATCCGTTGGTGGATGGCCAGGGCAACTGGGGTAGCGCGGACGATCCGAAATCGTTTGCCGCCATGCGTTATACGGAATCCAAGTTGGCGCCGTATGCGGAAGTGCTGTTGTCCGAGCTGGGGCAGGGAACGGTGGAATGGTTGCCGAATTTCGATGGCACCATGGAGGAACCCAAGCTGCTGCCGGCCCGGCTGCCCAATGTGTTGCTCAATGGCACCACTGGCATCGCCGTGGGCATGAGCACGGATATTCCGCCGCATAACCTGCGTGAAGTGGCCAATGCCTGCATTCATCTGCTGAAAGATCCCGGTGCCTCGCTGGATGATTTAATGCAGTACATCAAGGGCCCGGACTTCCCCACCGAAGCGGAAGTGATCACCCCGATCAACGACATCATTCGCATGTATGCCGAGGGCAAAGGCTCTCTGAAGCAGCGTGCGGTATACGAACGTGAAGATGGCGATATTGTAGTGACCGCGCTGCCGTATCAGGTATCCGGGGCCAAGGTGCTGGAACAGATCGCCGATCAGATGAACAAGAAAAAGCTGCCCATGGTCAGCGATCTGCGCGATGAATCCGACCATGAAAACCCGACCCGCCTGGTGATTACGCCGCGCTCCAACCGGGTGGATGTGGAACAGTTGATGAGTCACCTGTTTGCCAGCACCGACCTGGAGAAAAACTACCGGGTTAACCTGAACATGATCGGCATTGATGGCCGGCCCCAGGTGAAAAGCCTGGACATGATTCTGAACGAGTGGTTGCAGTTCCGCATGGTCACGGTACGCCGTCGTCTGCAATTCCGTCTCGACAAGGTGCTGGAACGCCTGCACATCCTGGAAGGCCTGTTGGCGGCGTTCCTGAATATTGATGAAGTGATTCATATCATCCGTACTGAAGATGCCCCCAAGCCGGTATTGATGGAACGGTTTGGCATCAGCGACCGTCAGGCGGAAGCGATTCTGGAATTGAAGTTGCGCCATCTGGCGAAACTGGAAGAAATGAAGATTCGCGGTGAGCAGGATGAGCTCAACGAAGAACGCGAATACCTGGAAACCACCCTGGGTTCCATGGCGAAAATGAAGAAGCTGGTAGCCAAAGAGCTGAAGGAAGACGCCGAGAAATACGGTGATGATCGCCGCTCGCCGCTGGTGGAGCGCGATGATGCCAAGGCCCTGGATGAGACCGACCTGCTCAGCGCCGACCCGGTGACCGTGGTGCTGTCGGAAAAAGGCTGGGTGCGTGCCGCCAAGGGCCACGAAGTGGATGTGGAAGGGCTCAGTTACAAGGCAGGCGACAAGTACAGGGCCAGCGCCAAAGGTAAATCCAACCAGCCGGTCTGCTTTATCGACAGCACCGGGCGGACCTATTCGTTGCCGGCGCACACCTTGCCCAGTGCGCGGGGGCAGGGTGAGCCCCTGTCTGGCCGGGTGAATCCGCCTTCCGGCGCCAGCTTTATGGCGGCGGTGATGGGCAAGGACAAGGATGCCTACCTGATGAGCACCGATGCCGGTTACGGTTTCGTGGTGCGCTATGCGGACTTGCTGGCGAACAAGAAAGCGGGCAAGACGGTGCTTAATGTTCCCAAGGGCGCGCGGGTGCTGCCGCCACAACCGATAGCCTCCACGGCGGATGATCGCATTGCGCTGGTTTCCAATGAAGGCCGGCTGTTGGTGTTCCCGGTCAGCGAGTTACCGGAAATGGTTCGCGGCAAGGGCAACAAGATGATGTCGATTCCGGGTGCGCGTGTGGCCGAGCGGGTGGAATTCGTGCAGGACGTTCAGGTGGTTGGCCCGGACGATGCCCTGACTCTCTACGCNGGCAAGCGTCATCTGACCCTGAAAGCCGGCGATCTTGAGCACTATTATGGCGAGCGGGGCCGTCGTGGGGCGAAGCTGCCGCGTGGGTTCCAGAATGTGGATGCCATGTCTGTGGAACGCAAGGGCTGATCGTGCGGACATAGAACGGGAAAGGCCGGTAATGCAAAGGTGCAGCCGGCCTTTTTTCTGTGTGTACACAAAGCAGGCTCGCAGTAAAAAGGTTCGCCGGGGCGGTGGTGCGGCGAGTGGATAGGGACTGGAACTAACGAGGTTTGCGCGGAATGCTGACGGGTATCATTGCCATTGTACTGTTGTTGCTAAACACCTTGATTCTGATTGGTCCGATGCTGCTGGTGGCGCTGCTCAAACTGGTGCTGCCCGGTGCCAAAGCAAAACGCGCCTGTTCGGCCATGGTCATGGGGATTGCGGAGAGCTGGGCGGAGATCTGCAAGGGGATTTTTGCGCTGCTGACACCCACCCACTGGGATATTCGTGGGGTGGAATCCCTGCGCAAGGACACTTCCTATCTGGTGGTCAGTAATCATCAGTCCTGGGTGGATATCCCGGCGCTGGTGCAGGCGTTTAATCGCAAGACCCCGTACTTCAAGTTTTTCCTGAAGAAAGAACTGATTTGGGTGCCGTTTCTCGGGCTGGCTTTCTGGGCGCTGGATTACCCGTTCATGAAGCGCTACAGCAAGGCGTTTCTGAAAAAGAATCCGCACCTGAAAGGCCAGGATCTGGAAATCACCCGGCGAGCCTGCGAGAAATTTCAGGGTATCCCTGTCACGGTGGTGAATTTCCTGGAAGGGACTCGCTTTACCCCGGCCAAGCACGCTGCGCAGCAATCCCCTTACCGGAATTTGCTCAAGCCCAAGGCGGGCGGTGTGGCATTTGTACTGGCCGCGCTGGGGGATAATCTGGATGCGTTGCTGGATGTGACTGTGGTCTATCCGGACGGGAAGACCCCGGGGTTCTGGGATTTGCTCAGCGGCAAGGTGCAGAAAGTGATTGTTGACGTGCGCACCTGCCCGCTGGAACCCCGCCTGTGGCGCAGCGATTATCAGGACGATCCGGTGTTCCGTGAAGAAATTCAGCAGTGGGTGAGCGAGTTATGGCAGCAGAAAGATACTCGGATTGAAGTGCTTCGTGGCGGGTGCCAGGATCGTCCGTAACGGTAGGCGGTGGCATCTGTAGGCATTTGCCGGTCGGCTTTACCCGCGGGCATTATCCAGGTTGCCCGAAGGCCGTAAGCCGACAGTCCACCTTTCTGCTGGCGCCATCACCCCTGATGCCCTGAGTGTTTTAGAAACCCAGAGAGATGGCGATATAGGGGCCGCCCACGTCCAGGTCGGTATCCAGATTGTTCACGTCATCGAGCACGATATTCATCTGGCTATACCCCAGTTCCAGCCCGAACAGGTAGTCCGAGCGCCAGCCCACACGGGCGTTATAGTCGTTCATCTTGTTGCCGTCGTAGGCAATGGCGTTGAGTTCCGCCCCCACATAGACGCCGGGAACCGGAAGCTGTGCCCGGGCGCCTGCGTGCAGCATGGGTAAGGTTTCATCAATGCTCAGTGAGGTTTTCCCCGCCAGGCTGTTCAGTCGGAGTTCTCCGTCCAGACGGCGCAGAGTAAGGCCAAGATCCACTTTCACGGCATTGTTGAGAGGGCTGTAGTAGAGGGTGCCGTCCAGCATCTCCAGGTCAAAATCCGTGGCCACGCGAGTGTTGGCAACAAAATTTTGCCCATTGAATGTGAAGCTTCGGCTGATGATATTGCTGGCGCTGTCAGACAGGTCGATATAACGCAGGCGCACATTGGGAACCAGCGGTACGGCGTGTTCCACCCCCAGGTAGAGCACGTTCTGGTCGGCCTTGTTGAAGCCCAGGTCATCCTGCACGTCGATGTTGGCGCCGCCGGACGCCACATTGCCTTCCAGCTCCGTATCCCAGGTATACCCGCCACCATAGATCGCCACGCCGGGGGCCGCGTGGGCGAGAGGGGTGGCCAGTAGCGCGGTTACCAGCAAGCCTGCACGTTTCATGGGTAATCCTCATTGTTCTGGATTCGCCCCAGTATTGCAGCTGTGAGGGGTGGCACCAAGTGAAGGCGGAGTCTGTTATGATTGCGATCACACCGCGTTAACCGCTTGCCAGTGCCCCAGGGCGCTGCCTGAACCGATGATGACCCTATGTTTCTTGATGAAATGCCCGGCAAATTTCGTTATCCACAGCCGGAAGATGCCGAAGACAAAGCACTGCTGGCGGATATTCAGCGCAAGGGCTGGCATCACTTTGCCGTCTCCGGTGGCGATGGCCAGCCGGGCTACACCTTCAGCGTGGGGCATTTCCTCAACCTGAACCACCCGGAACTGATAGTGGTGGGTCTGAAAGATGCGCTGGCCAGCAAACTGTTGGACAGCGCCGCCGTGCGCATTCGTGGTCTGAAGAAGCCCTACCAGCCCTACCGTCTGTATAACGACATTGCCGACGGCCTGGAAGTGATGTTTCTGCCGGTGGCGTTTCCGCACTACAAGGAATATCTGGGCTTTGCCAACTGGTTCTACCAGAGCCTGCCGGCGCCGTACCCGGCGCTGCAGATGGTCTGGCCGGATCCCAAAGGCGTGTTTCCCTGGCAGCCCGGTTACGACACCCGTTTTCACCGTGCCCAGCCGTTGCTGGGCAAGGCACCGGCGTCACCGCTGGCCCAGCCTTAATGGTTTTTGACGGCCCTGCCAGGGCGATCTGTTCATGGAGAAAGAGAGAACATCATGGCGAATTCACTGCAGAAGCAATTGATGAAGGCGGGGCTGGCGGACGAGAAAAAAGCCCGCAAGGCCAAGCAGCAGAAGCGCGAGGATGTGAACAAGGCCAAGCGCGGTGAAATCGAGCTGGAAGATCCGGCAGATCGTGCCCGTCGCTTGCGTGAAGAAAAGGCCGAGGCGGATCGTCAGCGTGAAGCCCAGCGCAAGGCGGAGCGGGAAAAGAAAGAGATTGCCGCGCAGATCAAGCAGATGATTGAGCAAAGCCGGCTGGATCGTAACAACGGCGAGGTGGCGTTCCAGTTCGTGCAGAACAAGAAGATCAAGAAAGCCTATGTCACCGGCAAACAGCAGAAGCAGCTGGAACGCGGCCAGGTCGCCATTGTCGCTCTGGGTGAGAGCTTCGAGCTGGTGCCCACGGTGGTGGCGGAGAAAATTCGCCAACGGGATGAAGCGGCTGTGCTGTTGCTCAATGAACGCGGCAATGAAGCCGTGGATGAGGACGATCCCTACAAGGACTTCCCGATTCCTGACGACCTTATGTGGTAAGTGCTGCTACGAAGCTGCTGTAGGAGTTCCCTTCCAGGGGACGAACCTCGCACAGCGAGGCCATCGCCCGCAGGGCGATCAGGAAAACCAGAACGTAGCCGCTTGCGCAAAACGCTCATGTGAAGCGTGGTGCACTCTTCAACCAAACAGGCCAAACCCATGACCGTATCCCCCAAA
>NZ_LWFX01000954.1:0-7835 GCF_001635175.1 Alcanivorax sp. HI0083
TGGTTTGGTCACCTGCGCCACCGTGGGCGAGCAGATCGTGTACGAAATTGGCGACCCCCGAGCCTATTTGCTGCCGGACGTGGTGTGCGATTTTACCCAGGTGACACTGGAACAGGTCGGCGAGCATCGAGTCAGCGTCTCCGGCGCCCGGGGCCTGCCCCCCACGGACAGCTATAAAGTCTCCGCCACCTACCCGGACGGCAACCGGATTACCGCCTCCTTTTTGATGGGGGGCATCGATGCACCCGCCAAAGGCCAGGTAGTCGCCGACGCCATACTCAAAAAAGTGGCCGGTCTCTTTCAGCAGCTCGGCATGGCCCCGTTCCGCGACACCAGTGTGGAAGTGCTCGGCAGCGAAAGTACCTATGGCGCTAATGCCCGCCGCGCGGACACCCGTGAAGTGGTGGTCAAAATCGCCGCCCTGCACGATGACAAGAAAGCGCTGGGCCTGTTTGCCCGGGAAATCGCGCAGGCCGCCACCGGCATGGCGCCGGGCCTTTCCGGCCTGGTCGGCGGCCGCCCCAAACCCTTCCCGCGCATCCGCCTGTTTTCTACCCTGGTAGAAAAAAGCGCAGTAACCGCCACTGTGGACCTGGATGGCAACACGCAATCCGTCGACATCCCCACCGGTCAGGTCTTTGATGCCAGCGCCCTGCCCCAGGACACGGACTACGGCACCGCCAACGACGATACTGACACCGACACCACAGTGCCCCTGGTCAAACTGGCCTGGGCTCGCAGTGGCGACAAGGGCAATCATGCCAACATCGGCGTCATCGCTCGCAAGGCGGAATATTTGCCTTACCTGAATGCGGCGCTGACCGAGCAAAGTGTGGCCACATACATGCAGCACGTGCTGGACCCGGACGCAGGCAGCGTGCACCGCTGGTCCATGCCCGGCATGAATGCCTTCAACTTTCTGTTGAAAAACTCCCTGGGCGGCGGCGGCATCGCTTCGCTGCGCATTGACCCGCAAGGCAAGGCCTTTGCCCAGCAGCTACTGGATATGCCTGTAAAAGTAAGCAACGAAATCGCCAAAACACTCACAGAAAATGAATAATTTTGTGGGAAGTCATGCTTGCATGACGAATCGACGCCCACCACGACCGAGCGCTATTCGCGATGCAAGCATCGCTTCCCACAAAGAAGGACAAACCAAGGACTAAAACATGTCATACCGTTCCGTCTTTAAAGAAAACCTGTTCGCCGGCCAGAATATCATTGTCACCGGCGGCGGCTCCGGCATCGGCCGCTGTACCGCCCATGAGCTGGCAGCACTGGGCGCCCGTGTTGTGCTCATCGGCCGCAAGCAGGAAAAACTTGATGCGGTGGCTGCAGAAATTGCCGAAGACGGCGGCCAGGCTCTGGGATTCGCTTGCGACATCCGCGATGAAGAAGCGGTGAAAGCCACCGTGGCCGATGTCTACAAGGCGGTCGAGGTTGTCCATGGGCTGGTCAACAACGCCGGCGGCCAATTCCCTTCCCCGCTCGCCTTGATCAGCCAGAAAGGCTGGGAAACCGTGGTACGCACCAACCTGACCGGCGGCTTTCTGATGGCCCGGGAAGTGTTCCTGCAGGGCATGAACAAAAACGGCGGTGCCATCGTCAACATCGTTGCCGACATGTGGGGGGGCATGCCGGGCATGGGCCACTCCGGCGCGGCTCGCGCGGGCATGGTCAACTTCACCCAGACCTCGGCCTACGAATGGGGCAGTTGCGGTGTGCGCGTCAACGCAGTGGCCCCGGGCTGGATCATGTCCAGCGGCATGGACACCTACCCGGAAGGCTTCAAGCAAACTCTGAAAACCCTGCGCGCCGCCGTACCGCTACAACGCATGGGCAATGAATCGGAAGTGTCCGGCGCAATCTGCTTCCTGCTCAGCGACGCGGCCGCCTTTATCAGTGGCGACACCCTGCGCATTGATGGCGCCGCCAGCCAGGGCAATGTGGCGATCTTCCCGCTGCCCGCCCACGACAAGAGCAAGCCGTTCGATGGCTTCCACCGTGCCACCACCCCGGACGTGTTCAAGGATCTCTAATGGCGACTCTCGACAGCGCACTTGACCCCAACAGCGAAGAATACCGCCAGAACCGCGAGGCCTTGCTCGCGGCCGTGGAGGAATTCCGTGCCATCGAACAGGCCGTCGTGGATACCGCGGAAAGCAAACGCGCCAAGTTTGAAAAGCGCGGCCAGCTGCTTCCCCACGAACGTATCTCCCGGCTGCTGGATGCAGGCTCCCCGTTTCTGAGTCTGATGAATCTGGCCGGCTATAAGATGCACGACGACAAGGACGGCACCGAAGCCGGCGGCAGCACCATTGCCGGCATTGGTTATGTGTCCGGTGTCCGCTGCCTGGTCACCGCCTCCAACTCGGCCATCAAGGGCGGCACTATTTCCCCCTCCGGCCTGCACAAGACCCTGCGCCTGCAGCGCATCGCCCTGGAAAACAAACTGCCGGTGGTCAGCCTGGTGGAATCCGGCGGTGCCAACCTGAACTACGCCGCAGAAGTGTTCGTGGATGGCGCGCGCACCTTTGCCAACCAGGCACGCCTGTCCGCCGCAGGCATTCCGCAAATCACCGTGGTTCACGGCAACGCCACCGCCGGCGGCGCCTACCAGCCGGGCCTGTCCGATTACGTCGTGGTGGTTCGCGAACGCGCCAAGATGTTTCTGGCCGGCCCGCCGCTACTGAAAGCCGCCACCGGGGAAATCGCCACCGACGAAGAGCTGGGCGGCGCCGAAATGCATGCAGGTACCGCCGGCACCGCCGAGTACCTGGCGCAATCCGATGCAGACGGTATCAGCCAGGCTCGAGATCTGGTGAAACTACTGGGCTGGCGCCGGGCGGCAGCTGATTCGCCCGAGCATGAAGAACCAAAATTTCCGCCGGAAGAACTGCTCGGCGTGGTCCCCGCTGACGCCAAGAAACCCTACGACGTGCGCGAAATCATCGCCCGCATCGTTGATGGTTCTGACTTTCTGGACTTCAAGAATGAGTGGGACAGTGCCACCGTCTGTGGCTGGAGCACCATCGAAGGCAAGCCCGTGGGCATCATTGGCAATAATGGCCCGATTACGCCACGCGGCGCCGCCAAGGCGGCTCAGTTTATCCAGCTGTGCGACCAGACCCGTCGGCCGTTACTGTTTCTTCACAACACCACCGGTTTCATGGTCGGTACCGACGCAGAACAGAACGGCGTCATCAAGAACGGCTCGAAAATGCTGCAGGCGGTAGCCAACGCGCGGGTGCCCAAAATCTCCATCGTGGTGGGCGGCTCCTACGGCGCCGGTAATTACGCCATGTGCGGGCGCGGCCTGGACCCGCGCTTCATCTTTGCCTGGCCCAATTCCAAAGTCGCCGTCATGGGTGGCCAGCAGGCCGGCATGGTGCTGCGCATCGTGGCCGAGGGAAAACAGCGGGCCAACGGTATCGAACCGGACCCCAAAGTGCTCGACATGCTGCAACAGACCACCGCCCAGAAACTCGACAGCCAGTCCACAGCACTCTACGGCACGGCGCGCTTGTGGGACGACGGCATTATCGACCCCCGCGACACACGCCAGGTGGTGGCCTACGCCCTGGATATCTGCGATGACGCAGAACAACGCCAGCTACACCCGAATTCATTCGGGGTGGCGAGACTTTAAACGTAATTGACAGTGGCCAATTAAAAGTTGACAGCGAAACAACGGACAGCACAGCGCCTCCGAACTGGGGTTTAGCTGTCAACTGTCCACTATCAACTTTCAACTCAAACACCTGAATAACTGACAAATACAGACATAGCAGCGCTCGATAAACCGAGCCAAACAAACACAGGGAGCCTCCCATGCAATTCACTCAGGAACACGAAGAACTTCGCCGTACCGTCCGTAATTTTGTCGACAAGGAACTGAACCCCCATGTGCGTGAATGGGAAGACGCTGGCCGTTTCCCCATTCACGAAGTGTTCAAGAAAATGGGCGATCTGGGTCTGCTCGGGGTCACCAAGCCGGAAGAGTTTGGCGGCATGGGGCTAGACTACTCCTACGGCATGGTTATGAGCGAAGAAATGGGCCGCGTCCATTGTGGCGGCGTGCCGTTGGCTGTGGGTGTACAAACCGACATGGCCACCCCAGCCATCGCCCGCTTCGGCTCCGATGAACTGCGTCGTGACTACCTGGCCCCCGCCATCGCCGGCGACATGGTCGCCTCCATTGCGGTTTCCGAACCCCATGCAGGTTCCGATGTGGCAGCGGTGAAAACCACCGCGGTGAAAGATGGCGACGACTACGTGATCAACGGCACCAAGATGTGGATCACCAACTCCCCCAGCGCCGATTTTTTCTGTCTGTTGGCCAACACCTCCGACGCCAAACCCCACGTCAATAAATCCCTGATCGTGGTGCCCAGGGATGCGGCCGGCATCACCGTGGACAAGCCCCTGAACAAGCTGGGCATGCGCTCTTCGGAAACCGCCCAGGTGTTCTTCGATAACGTGCGCGTGCCCCAGCGCAACCTGATCGGTCAGGAAGGCATGGGCTTCATGATGCAGATGATGCAGTTCCAGGAAGAGCGTTTGTTTGCCGCCGCCAACAGCCTCAAGGGTATGGAACATGTGATTGATGAAACCATCGCCTACGCCAAGGACCGCAAGGTATTCGGCATGTCGCTGATCGATAACCAGAGCGTGCATTTCCGCCTGGCCGAGCTGCAGACCGAAGTGGAAGCGCTACGCGCCCTCACCTACCAGGCCTGCGAACTGTATGTGAACGGCAAGGACGTCCTGCAGCTGGCCTCCATGGCCAAACTGAAAGTGGGCCGCCTGAGCCGCGAAGTGGCCGACAGCTGCCTGCAGTACTGGGGCGGCAATGGCTTCATGTGGGAAAACCCCGCCGGCCAGCTCTACCGCGATGGTCGCCTGGGCTCCATCGGCGGCGGCGCCGACGAAGTCATGCTGGGCATTATCTGCAAGACCATGGACATTCTGCCGGGCAAGAAACGCTAGATGCCGGATGCCGGATGCCGGATGCCGGATGCCGGATGCCGGATGCCGGATGCCGGATGCCGGATGCCGGACAAATTGTGTGTTTTGATTTTTTCGCGTCAAGCATCTGGCGTTCAGCGTCAGGCCCGTATTTTCGAAGGACAAACCAATGAGCCTACCGCAAACCGAAACAATCACCCTTAACCAGGACGGCCCGGTTCTGCATATCACGCTAAACCGGCCCGAAAGCCGCAATGCCATGAGCTTGACCATGGTGAACGAATTGATGGCGGTGTTTGAAAGCGTGGCCGGCGATACAACCATTCGCGCCATCGTTCTGCGCGGCGCCGACGGTCATTTCTGTGCCGGTGGCGACATCAAGGATATGGCCGGGGCGCGACAGCAGGCCGCCGGCGGCGACGATAATGCCTTCCAGACATTGAACCGCCGCTTCGGGGAAATGATCACCGCAGCCAACCGTCAGCCACAGGTAATGATCACCGTGCTGGAAGGGGCTGTCCTTGGCGGCGGCTTTGGCTTGGCGTGTATTTCTGACGTGGCCATCGCCAGCGAAGACGCCACTTTCGGCCTGCCGGAAACCGGGCTGGGCGTAATCCCCGCACAAATTGCCCCCTTTGTGGTAGAGCGTATCGGCCTGACCCAGGCCCGCCGCCTGGCGTTGACTGGCATACGCTTCAAAGGGAACGAAGCCCTGCGGCTGGGTATCGTGCATGAGGTTGCTGACAACAGCGACGCCCTGGATACCGCCCTGGAAAACACCCTGAAGGCGGTGCGTCGCTGCGCGCCCCATGCTAACCGGGTTACCAAGGAGCTGGTGCTGAACGTGGGCCACATTCCCATGAACACCTTGTTGGACCAGGCTGCCACCGACTTCGCCGCCGCCGTGAACAGCGAAGAAGGCCAGGAAGGCACCATGGCGTTCGTACAAAAACGCCCGGCGTCCTGGAACTCCCCAAGCTGAGCCGATACACCGTAGGAGGCTGCTTGCAGGCGAACCGATGTGGCAGATCCGTCACCGATGGTTCGCTTGCAAGCAAGCTCCTACAGGAAAGCATTTTCAACCGGAACACCGGTAAGGAATCACAATGAGCTTTGAAAAAATCCTGATTGCCAACCGTGGCGAGATTGCCTGCCGGGTCATCGCCACCGCCCAATCCCTGGGCTACCGGACCGTGGCAGTCTATTCCGAGCCGGATGCCGGTGCCCGTCATGTGCAACTGGCTGACGAAGCCGTCTGCATCGGCCCAGCCCTGGCCAGCGCCTCCTACCTGAACATGGACGCCCTGCTCGCCGCCTGCCAACAAACCGGCGCCGATGCGGTACATCCCGGTTACGGCTTCCTGTCCGAGAACGCCGCCTTCTCCAAGGCATGCAAAGAGGCGGGCATCACTTTTATCGGCCCTGATGAAGACGCCATTCAACTGATGGGTTCCAAACGGCTTTCCAAGATCGCCATGCAGAACGCTGGCGTGCCGTGTATCCCCGGCTATCAGGGTGAAGAGCAAAGTGATGAGCGCCTACAGCAGGAAGCAGAGCGCATCGGCCTGCCGTTGATGATCAAGGCCAGCGCCGGCGGTGGTGGCCGGGGCATGCGCGTGGTTACCGACGCCAGTGATATCAGCGCTCAGCTGAAAAGTGCCCGCCAGGAAGCGAAAAACGCGTTCGGCAGTGACGAGCTGATACTGGAACGCGCTGTCCTGCAGCCCCGGCATGTGGAAATCCAGGTATTCGGTGATCGCCACGGTAACGTGATCCATCTGGGCGAGCGCGACTGCTCAGTGCAACGTCGCCACCAGAAAGTGGTAGAAGAAGCGCCCTCCCCGGCAGTGAACGAATCCCTGCGCCAGCGCATGGGCGAGGCCGCCGTACAGGCGGCCAGGGCCTGCCAATATGTGGGGGCCGGCACGGTGGAATTTCTGCTGGCGCCGGAAGGTGACTTTTTCTTCCTGGAAATGAACACCCGCCTGCAGGTAGAGCATCCGGTCACCGAGCTGGTCACCGGTCTGGATCTGGTCGCCTGGCAAATCAAGGTCGCTAGAGGCGAAGCCCTGCCGCTGACCCAGGACCAGGTACAGCTCACCGGCCATGCCATGGAAGTCCGTCTCTATGCCGAAGACCCGGCGCAGAACTACATGCCGCAAACCGGCCCGGTATTGCGCTGGCAACCGGCCAGTGGTGACGGAATTCGCATCGATCACGGTCTGGTGGAAGGCGCCGAGATTGGCAGCCATTACGACCCCATGCTGGCCAAGATCATCGCCGTGGGCGACAGCCGCGAAGATGCACGCCGCCGGCTGATTCGTGCCGTGCAGGACACCACCCTGATGGGCGTAAACGACAACCGCCGGTTTCTGGCAGCGATCCTGGCCCACCCGGTATTCGCCAGTGGCGATGCCACCACCGCCTTTATCGGCGAAGACTTTGCCGACGACAGCAGCCTGGCCGGCGACGCCCCTGACAACACCCTGTGGGCACTGGCCGCTTTGCATCACTGTCGACGCGAAACACCCAATGACACCCTGCGAGGCTGGCACTCCAGTACGCTAGGAGCCCAACCGGTGGCGTTACGCAGCGGTGAACATAAACAGACGCTGTACATCCGCTATCTGGGCAACCAGGTCACCATCACTTTTGAGAACACCTCCGACACCCTCACGCTGACGCCGCTGAGCGGCGATCGCGTAGACGTGAACGGCGTGGAAGTGACCGCCAGCGTGATCCAGCATGGCAATCAATACTGGCTGCAGAGTCAAGGCCACACAGCCTGCTTCAGTGATGCTACCCACACCGCTGCCGGCAGCAGTGACCAGGCCGGTTCCGGCCTGATCCGTGCCCCCATGGACGGC
>NZ_LWFX01000955.1:0-6800 GCF_001635175.1 Alcanivorax sp. HI0083
AGGAAATAGATGACCAACTCGGCCTTGGCCACGTCGATGCCGATAATGGAGGGTTCTACTTGCATTGCCACTGAACAGCCCCTTGCGCTAGGTTACACATGCTTGTCGGGGCGCACCTGAACGCTGGCTTGCTAGGTATCGTCGGTCTGAGGTGCGAACTCAGCCGATGGATTCTTTATCGGCGTATGAATAGGTGCGGGGTGGGGCCAAATCTCCTACCGTCTGTACCCTTGGGTCAGATGCCCCTTTGGTCCCTCCACCCCGGCAAGTCCTGCATGGTTGCAGGAAGAGCATTCAAACATACAAGCACCTCTTGAGGTGCGAACCGGGCCTAGCGAGGCGGCAAAGATCAAGATCCTTCCGCCATTCTTTCTGGAACCCGTCGAGTTTTGAGACTCCTGATCGCCCTGCGGGCGATTTCCGCGCAAGCGCGGTTCGCACCTCAAGAGGTACTCCTACAGCGGCTTCGTAGAAGTTGCGGACTACGAGGAACTTTCCGACTTGTAGCTTGTAGCTTGTAGCTGTTCTAAACTCGCTCCCCATGCGAGACGATACCCGTGATTTCCTTTCCCTGTTCCTGAACGACACGCCCCTGCTGGACGTGCGCGCCCCCGTGGAATTTGCCAAAGGCGCCTTTCCCGGTGCCACCAATATCGCCCTGATCAACGATGACGAGCGTCACCAAATTGGCATCTGTTACAAGCAGCAGGGCCAGCAGGCGGCCATTGACCTGGGTAACAAGCTGGTCAGCGGCGAAGAGCGGGAACGGCGCATGCAAGCCTGGCAGCAGTGGTGGCAGGCCAACCCGGACGGCTATCTGTATTGCTTCCGTGGCGGGCTGCGCAGCCAGACCACCCAAGCCTGGCTGCGCGAAGCAGGCATCGATGCACCGCTGGTCACCGGTGGTTACAAAGCACTGCGCCGGTTTCTGATTGATGAAATGGAAGCCTGTATCGCCAGCCTGCCACTGGAGGTGCTATGCGGCCGCACCGGCTGTGCCAAGACACGGGTGATTGAACAACAGGCCAACGCCATCGATCTGGAAGGGCTGGCCCACCATCGCGGCTCCTCTTTCGGCCGACGCCCCGGCGGTCAGCCCAGCCAAATCGATTTTGAAAATACCCTGTCCATCGCCCTGATCAAACAGCGTGCCGCCC
Organism: Alcanivorax sp. HI0083; assembly: GCF_001635175.1. Lineage (NCBI taxonomy): Bacteria > Pseudomonadati > Pseudomonadota > Gammaproteobacteria > Oceanospirillales > Alcanivoracaceae > Alcanivorax > Alcanivorax sp. HI0083. The sequence continues at coordinate 1,158 of NZ_LWFX01000955.1, forward strand.
AGCCTGCCCGTATTCTGGTGGAAGACGAAAGCAAGCTGATCGGTCGTTGCCATCTGCCCTTTTCACTGCAAGACCAGATCAAGGCGCAGCCACGTATCGTGATCGAGGAATCCCTGGACGCCCGCGTGCAGGTGACCCTGGAAGATTACGTGATCGGCCCGCTGCAGGAGTATGCCCACTACTTCGGTGAGCAGGATGCTCTCAAGCAGCTCGGCGATGAACTGCTGGCGGCCATGGACCGCATTCGCCGCCGCCTGGGTGGTATTCGCCATCAGCAGCTGCGCCAGCAACTTCAGGAAGCCCTGGCCGTGCAAGCCGCCTGCGGCGATACCGAGCTGCACCGCGAATGGATCCACAACCTGCTCGCCGATTATTACGACCCCATGTACGACTACATGCTGTCGCGCCGGGTCGGCACCATCGTCTTCCAGGGCACCCGTGCCGAAGTCAGCGATTTCCTCAACAACCGCTGACGCAAAACCCCGCGCAAGCCGCTATACTGCGCGCAACGGTTGCGTATGGCCGAACCCGCAATCGTCCCGTGCACGTTCCCTCATAAAGTTCGGTAAGCCTCCCTATTGAACGGAGACAACAATGCGTTTGAAATTTCTGGCTGCACTGGCCGCTGCCCTGCTCCTCTCTGCCTGTAATGACCCCAAAACCGATACCTTCACCTTTACGGCGATTCCGGATCAGGATGAATCCCAGCTGGTAAAACGGTTCGGAAGCATCGCCGCCCATCTGGAAGAACAGCTGGGCGTGCCGGTGAAATACGTACCGGTGAAATCCTACGCTGCCGCAGTGACTGCCTTCCGCAACGATGAGGTACAAATGGCCTGGTTCGGCGGCCTGTCCGGCGTGCAGGCCCGGCGTCTTGTCCCCGGTTCCGAGGCCATTGCCCAGGGCCAGGAAGACACCGCTTTCAAGTCGTATTTCATTGCCAACAGCAGCACCGGCCTCGAACCTGTCGAAACACTGGGTCAAGACTTTATTGCCCAGCCATCATTCACCTTCGGTTCCAAGGGCAGCACATCTGGCCGCCTGATGCCGGAATTCTATCTGCGCGAGACCTTTAACAAGGCGCCGGAAGACCTGTTCAAGAAAGTCGGTTTCTCCGGGGACCACAGCCGTACCATCGCCCTGGTACAAAGCGGGGCTTACGCCACTGGCGCGGTGAATTTCAAAGTCTGGGAGCGCGAGCTGGCGGAAGGCAAAATCGATACCAGCAAGGTCAGTGTGATCTGGGAAACCCCCACCTACCCGGACTACCACTGGACCGTTCGCGGCGATCTGAATGAGCGCTTCGGCGAAGGCTTCAGCCAGCGCGTTACTGAAACCCTGCTGTCCATCGACGATCCGGCACTGCTGCAGGCTTTCCCCCGGGAAAAATTTATTCCGGCCTCCAATGCGGACTATGCCCCCATCGAGGACACCGCCAGCGCCATCGGCCTGCTGGACTAACGGCCACAGGCTAAATTCCGGCGTGTTTGATTTTCAGCAGGCCCGGCTGGGCCATGGCGATCAGGTTGTCTTCGACAGCCTGACACTGACCATTGAGCAGGGCGAGAAAGTTGCCCTGCTCGGCCCTTCCGGTGCTGGCAAGTCCACCCTTCTCGATGCCCTGCGCAGCCAACAGGAAAGTATCTGTGCCTGGTGCCCCCAGACGGGCGCCCTGGTCCCCATGCTGAGCGTGTTCCACAACATCTACATGGGCGCCCTGGCGCGCAACCGCACCCTCACCAACCTGCGCAACCTGATAGCCCCCAGTCGACACGAGCGTGAACAGGTGGGCGCGCTGGCCACCGACCTGTCGCTTCACGACAAGTTGTTCACCAGTGTCGACCAACTCTCCGGCGGCCAGGCGCAACGCACCGCGCTGGGCCGGGCCCTCTACACCCAACGCCCGGTTCTGCTCGCCGACGAGCCGGTCTCCAGCCTGGACGAACATCAGGGCCTGGCTCTGCTCACCCTGTCACTGGCTCGCCACCGCAGTGCCGTGATTGCCCTGCACGACCGGGCGTTGGCACTGGCCTGCAGCGATCGGATCATCGGCCTGAACCAGGGCCAAATCGTCCTCGACGCCGCCACCCGGTCGCTGTCACTCAGCGATCTGGATGCCTTGTATCAGGACGATGCGTAGCAGTGAACGCCCTACCATGTCTCCCGCCTGCCCGCCGCTGAACACCACGGCCAGTCGCTGGCGGCGCACCACCGGTGGTCTTGCCCTGGCCGGGCTGGTGGCACTGTTGCTGGCCGACCTGGAAATCGCCCGTTCCAGCCCTGGCCATGAACTGCTGCGCATGGCCAGGGGGTTTATGGCCCCGGACTTTTTTGCCACCGAACAGCTGGGCCAGGCGTTGGCCAATACCCTGGCCTTTGCCTGGCAGGGCACCGCGCTGGCCGCCCTGTTCGGTTTTGTGATGGCAATCGGCTGGTCGTCACGGGCGGTACGCGGTTTCGCCGCCAGCATCCGCGCCGTCCATGAGCTGTTCTGGGGCCTGCTGCTATTACAGGTTGCCGGCCTGAGCACGCTCACCGGGGTACTGGCCATCGCCATTCCCTATGCGGGTATCTTTGCCAAGGTATTCGGCGAATTTCTCGAAGAATCAGACCCGGCTCCTTCCCATGCACTGCCCGCCAGCACCTCCGCCGTCAGCCGCTTTTTCTTCGCCCGCCTGCCGCTGGTCTGGCAGGCCTTTAAAGCCTACGGCAGCTACCGGCTGGAATGCGCCCTGCGCGCCTCCGCCATTCTCGGCTTTATCGGTTTGCCCACCCTGGGCTTTCATCTGGAAACCGCTTTTCGTGAAGGGGTCTACGATCAGGGCGCAGCTTTGCTGTACCTGTTTTTTGCGCTGATTTTCACCCTGCGCTGGTGGCTGCGCCCGGCCCTGATCCCCCTGTATTTGATCGCCGCCGTGGTGTGGGCGCCACCGGTTTTTACCGGCAACCTGTCCACCCTGGTGCGTTTTGTCACCGTGGATCTGGTGCCTGCTCCCCTGCGCCACGGCGGTGGCCTGCTGGAACTGTGGCAATGGTTCGCCATGCTCTGGCAGCAACAGCTGTGGCCCGGCCTGTGGCAAACCAGCGTATTGGGGCTGGCCGCGCTACTGCTCACCGGCATACTGGCACTGGTATTGTTTCCCCTCACCTCACCGTTATTCGGTAACCGGGTCAGCCGTACGCTGGGCCATGGTCTGCTGGTGGTGCTGCGCACCACGCCGGAGTTTTTCCTCGCCTTCTTTTTCCTGATCCTGCTCGGCCCCTCCATGTTGCCCGGCATTTTTGCGCTTGCCCTGCATACCGGCGCCATCGTCGCCCACCTGACGGGCCGCTTCAGTGAGACCCTGCGCCTGCGGGCGGACGCGCCCAGCGGGATCAACCGCTACGCCTGGGAGGTCTTGCCGCGCATCAGCCCCAACCTGCTCGCTTTCCTGCTCTATCGCTGGGAGGTAATCATGCGCGAAACGGCGGTGCTGGGGATTCTTGGCATTCACACCCTGGGTTTCTATATTGATTCCAGTGTGGCGGAATTCCGCTTTGACCGAACCGCACTGTTGATCCTGGCCACGGTGTTGCTCAATCTGGGCGTGGACGCCCTGTCGCGTACGATACGACGGCATCTGAGATTGCAGCCCGGCAAAGGTACCCCCGCACACAAAGCCCCGGCCAGCAGCTGACCGGCATACCGGGAACACGCAGACACGAGTCGCACTATGAAACTGTACCAAGTGGACGCCTTTACCAATGCCCTGTTTGCCGGCAACCCGGCCGCCGTGGTGCCGCTGACGCACTGGCTGGACGACGCCCTGCTGCAAAATATCGCACTGGAAAACAATCTTTCGGAAACCGCCTTTCTGGTGCCCGACGATCAAGGCTATGCGTTGCGCTGGTTTACCCCTCAGGTGGAAGTCGACCTGTGTGGTCACGCGACACTGGCCGCCGCCTGGGTGGTGTTCAATGCGCTGGGCTTTCCCGGTGAACGTGTGCGCTTTTCTACCGCCTCCGGCCCCTTGTTCGTGACCCGCAGCGGGCAGACGTTAAGCCTGGATTTTCCGTCACGGCCGGCCCACGCGCTCACCGACATCACCCCGTTTTCCCGGGCGCTGGATGTGCCCATCCGCGAAGTGCTGCAAGCCCGGGACACCCTGATCATCGTGGACAACGCCGATCAGGTACGCAATTTCCAACCCGACTTCACCGCCATCGCGGCGCTGGATACCTTCGCGGTAATGATTTCCGCTCCCGGCGACGACTGTGATTTTGTCAGCCGTTTTTTTGCCCCGGCCAAAGGCGTTCCGGAAGACCCGGTCACCGGCTCGGCCCATTGCACCCTGGTGCCCTACTGGGCAGAAAAACTCGGCAAAAACACCCTCCATGCCCGCCAGCTCTCTGCCCGTGGCGGTGAGCTGCACTGCCAGCTGAAAGGCGACCGCGTCACCCTCAGCGGCAGCGCCCGCTGCTACCTGCAAGGCGACCTGCAACTGTGATGATGCCACTGTGATAAGCCCCTCCGCCCAATACGATCTGGTCTTTGTCGGCGCCGGCCACAGCCACGCGCTGGCCCTGCGCATGCTGGCCATGAAACCGATTCCCGGCGTACGCCTGACTATGGTGTCTCCGGACAGCCTGAGCGCCTATTCCGGCATGTTGCCGGGGCTGATCGCCGGACACTACACGCTGGATGACACCCATGTGGATGTGTACCGGTTATGCCAGGCCAGCGGCTGCCGGTTTGTTCAGGCCAGCGTCACACAGCTTGATCCAAAGAAACGGCAATTACAGCTCAGCGATGGCAGCCAGCTGGCCTACGACTGGCTGAGCCTGGACGTGGGCGCCACGCCGGATCTCTCGCCCATCGGCAACGGTCACGCCAGCGTTGTGCCGGTCAAACCGGTGGCCAGCTTTTATACCCGCTGGCAACAACTCTGCCGCGACGCCGGCGGGCAAACGCCCTCACTGGCGGTGGTCGGCGCCGGTGCCGGCGGTACCGAAATGGCCCTGGCCATGGCCCACCATTTTCAGAACCGCCAGCAAGCGGCAGAGATTGAACTGATCACCGGTGGTGATTTGTTACCCGGCTTTCCCGCCAGCGTGCGCGCGAAAATGCGCCAACGGCTGCAAGCCCATAACGTCACCCTGCATACCCACAGTCGCGTTCACGGTGATGCGCAACAGCAACTACATAGGGGGGATCAGCCGCTAACCGCCCAATGGGTGCTCTGGTGCACGGGAGTGCGTGGCCTGGCGATACTGGAAGACAGCGGGCTGGAGTGCGACGAACGGGGTTTTGTACGCGTCACGGAAAGCCTGCAAACGCTCTCCGATACACGCATTTTTGCCGCCGGTGACTGCGCCGCCTTCCCCATACCCCTGCCCAAGGCCGGGGTCTATGCGGTTCGTCAGGCGCGCACCCTGGCCGACAACCTGCGCGCGGCCATTCAAGGGCAACCGCTGGCTGCCTATCGCCCGCAATCCCGATTCCTGTCGCTGCTGTCCGCCGGCGGCAAAGACGCCATTGCCAGCCGGGGAGGCAACCTGTCCCTGGCCGGGCATTGGGTATGGCGCTGGAAAGACCATATCGACCGGGCCTTCATGGCCAAGTTCGATCGGCAGCTACCCGCCATGTCCACCGCCCCCGCCGAC
>NZ_LWFX01000956.1:0-7585 GCF_001635175.1 Alcanivorax sp. HI0083
AATGTTTGTGGTGCCCGGACCTCGGCACTGCCAATGCCACGGGGGTCGCTGGCGGCGGTCACTTCGCCGCTGTTCTTGCCACTGCCCTTGCGCCACAGAATGGCCTGCATATTGCCATAATTGCGACCGGTGGAGACGACCTTGTGGCCCATCAGCATCAGGTCCTTGGCGGCCTGGCTGCCGACGAATTCCGGCTCTGCCTGGACTTCGTCAGGCAGAAACTGATGGTGGAAACGCACGCGACTGACCCAGTCCTCGACCGGTTTATCGTTGGCGGCTTCAAGGACGCCCAGCATCACCATGGAGATGATGCGGCTGCCGCCGGGGGTGCCGAGAATGGCGATCCGGTCGTCGAATTCCACGAAGGTGGGGGTCATGGAAGACAGCGGGCGCTTGCCGGGGGCGATGGCGTTGGCCTCGCTGCCCACCAGGCCGTAGGCGTTGGGGCTGCCGGGTTTGGCGGAGAAATCGTCCATTTCGTTGTTGAGCAGCACTCCGGTGCCGGGGGCCACAAAGCCGCTACCGAACGGCAGGTTAATGCTCAGGGTGGCGGCGACCCGGTTGCCGTCTTTATCCAGTACCGAGAAATGGGTGGTGTGAAAGCCCTCTTCCACGCTGATCGGCTCGCCCAGGCTGCTGCTGGGGGTGGCTTTGTCCAGGGTGATGCTGCTGGCGCGCTGTTTGGCGTAATCGGTACTCAACAGCTTATCCACAGGCATATCCACAAAGTCCGGGTCGCCCAGATAGCGGGCCCGGTCCTGGTAGGCGCGGCGCATGGCTTCGATGGCCAGGTGCGGGGTCATGTCGCCGGTATCACCGGCGTTGAACTGACTGAGGATATTCAGTGCTTCGCCCATGACGATGCCGCCGGAGGACGGCGGCGGTGCGGAGATAACCCGGCCGCCCCGGAACTGGCTGACGGTGGGCGAGCGTTCCACCACGGTGTAGTCGGCCAGATCGTCCAGGGTCCAGATGCCGCCGGCCTGCTGCACGCCGTCCACCAGCTGTTTGGCCACGTCACCCTGATAGAAACCGGCCTTGCCCTGTTCAGCGATGGCAGTGAGTACCCGGGCCAGATCCGGTTGCCTGATCAGGTGGTTGTTGGGGGGCACCTTGCCGTTATGCAGGAAGATGGCAGCGGCTTCCGGGAAACGGTTGAGCACGTCTTCGCGGTAACCGGCCAGCTTGCGGTAATGCTCCTCTACGCGGAAGCCTTTCTCGGCCAGTGCAATGGCCGGGGCCAGAGTGGCAGTGAGGGGAAGTTTGCCGTACTTGTCCGCGAGATGGGCGAAGGCGGCGGCCTGGCCAGGGATGCCGGCGGCGCTGGGACCGTTTACCGCCCAGTCGCGCATCACCTTGCCATCCTTGTCCTGATACATGGTGGCCGTGGCGGCACCGGGGGCGGTTTCGCGTGCGTCTACAAAGGTCTGTAAACCGTCCTGTTCCCGGTGCAGCAGCCAGAAGCCGCCCCCGCCCATACCGGCAGAATAGGGTTCGACCACCGCCAGGGCAGCTGCCACGGCCACGGCTGCATCGAAGGCATTACCGCCCTGCTCGAGAATGTTGAGCCCAGCTTCTGTCGCCAGAGGGTGGGCGCTGGCCACCGCATTCTTGCCCGGCCCGGCCGCCTGGGCGGTGAGGGTGAGCAGCAGTAGTAACGGGATCAGGATGCGCATCGGGTGTCCTCCTTGAGAGCCGGTGGATGTGGAGCGGTGTCCGGCTTTTTTGTTATAGCAGCTGCGAGCCACAAGCTACGAGCTGCGAGTAAAACCGTTAGCGGCTTGCGGGCTATTGCCATTCTCAAGCAGCGCAGAGTGGCAGTCGGCTGAGGGTGCCCCGCTTTTTGATCTTCTCGCAGCTCGAAGCTCATAGCTCGCAGCTGCTCTTACTTCTGCCGCGCCTTGCGCTTCTCTTCCAGGGCCTCGGCGACCAGGGGTGGCACAAAGTTATTCACATCCCCGTCCAGCAGCGCGATTTCGCGAATCAGGGAGCTGGAAATAAAGGACAGGTGCTCTGCTGGCGTAAGGAACACGGTCTCCAGCTCTGGCGCCAGCTGGCGGTTCATGTTGGCCAGCTGGAACTCGTATTCAAAGTCACTGACCGCGCGCAGGCCCCGCAACAGGATGTTGCCGCCCTCCTCCCGGCAAAAATGGGCCAGCAGCTTGGAAAAGCCGGTGACCTTCACATTCGGCAGGTGCGATAGCACGCGCCGGGTCAGATCTACGCGCTCTTCCAGTGTAAACAGGGGGCCCTTCTTCTCACTGGCGGCGATGCCTACCACGACTTCATCGAACATTTTGGCGGCCCGTTCCACCAGGTCCAGGTGGCCGTTGGTAATCGGGTCGAAGGTACCGGGGTAAATTACGCGGTTGGTCATGCTTGGCTCGCTTTGTCGCGGTAGAAACCGTACCCGGGAGCACCCCGGATACCCACTGTGCCGCAAGCATACCCGATGCGGTGGCAGAGTTGCAGGCCTGTCCGGCGCGGCCCCACAGGCCGTATCGGCCGTCAACAGGGGACAAAATTCCTGAAAATGGCGATCTGGTGTAAGCATTTGCTTACACAAAGTCAGGAAAAAGACGTAGGTCCAGAGGCTTGCTTTTTAGTGGAGGGCCTGAAGATCAATTATTTTTATAGGCTCATCCTCTTTTATCGTCCGCTTGTCGCCATCTGTTTGCTGGTGGAAATCGCACAGGACTAATTTGGGACTCAGGTCACATTACTTAATAACCGGCTTTAGCATCGGAAGCCGCCGGTCCCAGTGGGGGGGTCACCTGGCTGGGATCATCAGGGACAGATGCCGATTTCATGGACTATGAGAACGATGAAAAATCAACGGCTGGGCTTTGTAGGATTGGGGGATGATACGGCAAGCGCCTGCCTGTCCATGTTGAAGATCATGGATGGTCGGTCCGAAGTGAGCTGGAGTCATAGTGACCCCGACAGCGCAGATGTGCTGATGATTTCCTGCGATCAAACGGATGAAACTCAGCGCTGGGCTCGCAGCGACAAGCCGCGCATTGTCGTATACGACAGTAATCAGAAAAAACCGGCGTCGCCGTTTGTTCTACAGCACCCCTTCCGGGTTATGCAGTTGTTGTCTGTACTCGACGAAGTGGCGGGCACCTTGGCGCTCGAAGGGCCGTCGGTACCCCAGCCCCATTCGCCCTCACAGGGTGTCGTGTCCTCTTCCACCGTATCCAATAGCGTTTCCCCTTTCTGGTTATCCCTGCATGAGGTGGTTAATGGAAACGTGTCTAACCCGGCAGGGCTGCTGGTGTCGTCGTCGCCACATGGTTTGTTGTATTTCAAACCGGCGTCCCAGCGTTTCTATGCCAGCAAGGCGCTGTTCCGCCAGTTGGCTGCCGCCTCTGTAGAGTTGGGCCCCCTGACGCCGACTACCGAGGTCGTGTCGGACGAGATGGTCGCTTGCCCGCTGTTTTCTCTGTGTTGGATGGTGTCCCGCTACAGCGCTACGCACTTGGCGCCCTGGATGAACCCTGAAGGGGCCTTTCATCTTAAACGGTGGCCCAGTTTTGGCACGCTGGAAAAAAGCCGTACCCACTTGTCACTGTGTGCGTTGATGACCAAACGGCCGTTAACGCGTGAACAGGTTCAGCAAGTTTCACATTGCAGCGAGGAAGAGCTGGACCGTTTCATTAATGCCTGTGAGATGAGTGACCTGATGGTGTTCGAGGAAGCTGTTCAGGTGTCGCTGCCGCAGGCGTCTGCCGAAGAAGGAAAAGGACGCTTTGGTGGTTTGATCAAAGGATTGCGCAGTCGATTGGGGTTGAGTGCTTAGCAATGACAAATGACGAATTCAAAATTCTTTTCACCGGCCCCATGGGGGCAGGGAAAACCACGGCAATTACGGCGTTAAGTGACCAGGAATGTGTCTCCACGGATGTGCTGAATACCGATATCGATCAGTGCGACAAGGAAATGACCACGGCAGCGCTGGACTATGGGTACATCGATATCCCCGGTGGCGGTGGTGTGCGCTTATATGGCACACCGGGCCAGGAGCGTTTCCGGTTCATGTGGCCGATTCTTGCCAATAATGCTGCTGGCGTGATCGTGCTGTTGAATGGCGAGCACCCGGATCTGGATAGCCACCTGTCAGTGTTTGTGGATGCATTCTGGGAGCAGGGTGCCATGCCAATGGTTATCGGTGTAGGCCGTCTGGCCAGCGAGGATTTTGAAGTGATCGAACGAATCACTGATACCTTGCTGGAACGCCATATTTCACCGCCCATTTTTTCCGTGGATGTCAGGGAAAAAGACGATGTTCTGTTACTGGTCGAGGCGTTGCTCTGCCAGATTGAAGTTAATGAAATGGGAATGATGCAAGCATGAAAGCTACCTCTCCGCTTGGAAAAACTGAAACGGCGGTTGCCCAGAAAGAACTGGAAAACTTTCAGGAAAATACCAAAGGCGTTACCTCCGCCGTGCTACTCAGTACGGATGGTTTTGAAGTGGCCTCGTTGCAGGTGAATAAGGATAGTGCAAGCCGGCTTGCGGCCATGGGCAGTTCATTGGCGGCGATCAGTTCTGCCATCGCCAAGGAAGCCGGCATTTCTGAATGCAGCCGGTTGATCGTCGAATCCGATGAAGGTGTGGTTGCGGTCATGAAGGTTCCGAATCTAAAACCTCCACTGGCACTTGCCGTGGTGGCTAACGATGCCTCNCTGTTGGGGCAGCTTCTCTGGGGGGCCAAGAACTGTTGTGCCGCTCTTGAGGAAAAACTAAAAAAGTAAATTTTATCACCCGTTAAAAATTTCGGGATAACACAAGTGTTGAAGGAGATTTTCCATGGCGAATATCAAAGAAAGTATGGATGCATTGCTGCAGTCTGATGGTGCCATGTGTACCGCCATTGTTGATGCCAACAGTGGTATGGTGCTGGGCCAGGCGGGTACCGGTCTGGATCTGGAACTGGCAGCGGCGGGTAACACGGAAGTGGTTCGTGCCAAATTGAAAACCATGAAATCTCTGGGGTTGAGCGACAGGATTGAGGATATCCTGATTACTCTGGGTAGCCAGTATCACATTATTCGTCCGGTAGCCTCGAAGGAAGGGCTGTTTATCTATTTGGTGCTGGACAAAAACAAATCGAACCTGGCCCTGGCCCGCCGTAACTGCCAGGAAGTGGAATCCACGCTGTCGTTGTAATCTGCTTTCACCCCGCCATGCCGATCGGGTGGCGGGGTTTTTTTCTTTTCCTTTTTCGTGGCTTAACGGTTTCGTCCGGCGCACCTTCTGGCAGACGGCGGATCGCAGCCTGGCCCCTTCGCGTGCAAGCACGCTCCTACCGCTACTCTGCAGGGCTCAGCCCGGTGTGCTGTTGGCTGTAGCGCCGGGTACTCATTTCAATGACTTTTTCCATCTTGGGGACAGCAATCTGATGCTGCTTGAGAAAGTCTTCTGTGGCCACCGTATCGAAACGTGTGGGTTGAATAAAATGAAGCGCTTCCGGGTAGGTATTCATTAACGCCGGCAGGCCGGGTATGCGTAACAGTGCGGCGAGTACGGGCATGGGAATATAGCCACGGGGTGCGCGCTTGCCCATGTGGGAAGCCGCCTGCGTCAGCAGGGGCTGCAGGTTGGGTGTCTGCCTGTCCAGGGCCAGCAGTTTTTCAGGTACCACGTCGGCAGTGGCGGCCAGGCGGATGATGTCTGCCAGATGGTCCACTGCCACCAGGGGAAGCCAGTGTGCCCGGGTGCCGGGTACCAATGCCAGGCGGCCGCAGGCCAGGTTATCGAGCAGGCTGTATAACGGTTGGCTGTTATCCAGCTCACCGGTATGGCTATTGCCGGCAACGGTGGCGGGCTGGACTTCCACAAAATCGAGTGCGTGCTGTCTGGCAAAGGCACGGGCGCGAATGGCCGCTTCCAGTTTGCTGGCTTCATAGCCGCCAGCCCGCCGGTAAACCTTCGGCCATTCAGTGTGTGATGGGGTGGCGGGATCAATGCCAAGCCGATTCAGGTGCCCGTGATTTTCCAGCATAAAACCGCTGATAAACACCAAACGGCATTGCTGGCGGCGTGCCAGTTCGGCCACGGCCAGGCTTCCCGTTACATTGGTGCGGCGGGCGGTATCGGTATCGAGCCGCCAGGCGAAACGGGCGCCGAGGTGGATGATGGCATCGAGTTTGGGGAGCGCGGTGGTCAGGCCCAGTTCCGGTTGGTCCAGATCGCCGCTGATCGCCTGGAGCAAGTGGCCTTGCCCGCCGAGGCTGTCCACCTGCTGGCGCAGGGTGTCGAGTTGAACCTCGGGTTGTCGCAGCATGGCGACCACGGCGTGGTTATGGCGGGTCAGGCTGGCGCAGACGTGGCGACCAATGAAGCCGGTGGCCCCGGTGATAAAGAAGATCATGGTGATGTCCTTTTCCTGTTTTCAGTGAGGTGCGGAGAAAGCTCATGACTACGCTAAGGTGTAGAGTACGCTCTAAGGTCAACAGGGAATAAGTGAGCCTCCTATGCGCATTGCAGAACTGGAACAGCGGACCGGTGTGAGCCGCCATACCTTGCGGTATTACGAGAAAGAGGGGTTGCTGCTGGAGGTCGGCAGGCGAGGCAATAACTACCGGGATTATTCGGAGAAAGCGGTGCAGCGGGTAGGCATGGTGCGCCAGCTGAAGGCGCTTGGGTTTTCGCTCAAGGAGATCCGCGAGGTGCTGGACGCCCTGCGCAGTGACAGTATCGATTGTGATCAGGGCGCGGCGTTGATGGCCGAGAAAAAAGCCGCGGTGGATCGCAAGATCACGGAACTGAAGGCGGTTAGCCGGATGTTGGGTGAGGAGCAGAAACGCTTGCTTGCCAGTGCCGAGGCGCAGCGGCGGAGCCAGGCCTGCGCAGGGTAAATGTATCGCGCCAGAAGGTTTACTGCTTGTGGGGAAATCGATACTTCTCGTCAATTCTGGTGGTTTTGGTTAGCGTCCTGGTCGGACAAGTGCGGTTTTTTACTGGTGCAGGGACGGCGCGGCCATTAGCGTGATTGCCCATCTGTTTCATCACCTGTGAGGAATGCCCATGAATCGCGCAACGCAAGCCAATCCTTCTGTTCAGGCTGTACCGGGCCTGTCTTTCAGTGCGGCAAAGGCACAGGGGCAAGCGACCGGGGATGAGGCACTGGCCATTTTTGATGCGCTGGAACCGGTGGCCCCGGATTTCATGATCGGTGCCTGGAAAGGCGAAGGGTTTGAAACCGGCCACCCGATGGATGGGGTGCTGGAGCGTTGCCATTGGCACGGCAAGCGTTTCGAGAGCGAAGAGCATGTGCACCCGCTGGTGTTTCGCAAGGTCTCCGGCAAGCTCACCTCGGTGAAGCCGTTACTGACCATGCCCGGGCTGGGGTTGCTGGATCAGATGCCGTTCCTGAATTCGGCGTTTGTGGGCAAGGTGTTCCAGTGGATCTTGCCGTTGCTATCCGGGCGCAAGTCCGCCGCGCGTCTGCGCACCACCACCTACCGGGGGGTGGCCACGGCGACCATGATGTACGACAACCTGCCGATCAACGATGTGTTCCGCAAGGTGGATGACAATACCGTGCTCGGCATCATGGACTTGAAAGGCATGAAGCAGC
>NZ_LWFX01000957.1:0-6016 GCF_001635175.1 Alcanivorax sp. HI0083
GATGCGGACTTTTTGTTCCGCCTGCTGCAGAGCTTGCTGGCACTCCCGGGACAGGCGTACGCCTTCCTCGAAAGCTTTCAGGGAGTCTTCCAGGGTCAACTCACCGGATTCCATCCGTTCCACCAGGGTTTCCAGGCTATCCAGCGAGGTTTCCAGCGCGGGGGCTGCGTTTTTTGCCATGAGCGTCTCCTCGGATCCATCACCGGGACCCCGTCTTTGCTGTCTCTGCCCCTGCAGTGGGCTGTGCTGGCGGCAACAGTAATGCAGCGGCTGTGGTGAATCAATTCCAGGTTGCGGGCTGGCTGTGGTGGTCAAACCGGGCCAGGGTAACCGTTCAGCTGATTTGATCTATTCTAAGTGATTGATATAAATAGGGTAAGGCAGGCGGGGAAAAGAGGGCCGGAAGATTGATTCCAAATGGTTCTAAACAGGGGCTTCCACCCGATCGTGGTGGCTGATTATATTGAAAGGCCCGCCGGAGCTCGCAGGCTGCTTCTTCCTCTGATCTCCTAAGCTATGGCGTTTCGCTTGCGTCAACCGGCGGGGATTCTGATCAAGCAAGCTTCATGGTGCGCGCAACACGCATCATGCTGTAGAAGTCATGGGAATTTTTTCCAGGTAAAACCCAACAGGCCGCGCCGAGGTTTCGAGCGCGGCCTGTTGGGTTTCCGGTACGCATCACACTAAACCGCGTTGTTGCGTGCAGCGTGATGGGTGCCAGCGGCTCTTAAAAATCAAACCGCATGCCCACCGTGAAGACCTGGCCATCGCTTTCCACCTGGTAGCCCGCCAGCGGGTTGAAGCTCTCGGAGTTGGGGGTGTAGATGGCGTAGCCCAGTTCCTCGTAGAAGTATTCCGCAAAGAACTTCAGGTTTTCGGTGTGGCGGTAGTCCAGCCCGACCTGGGCAGAATCCCCCTGGAAGAAGGCATCACCTTCATCGGTTTCTTCACCATGGGCGACCATGGCGCGCAGGGTGTACTTGTTCCAGCTGTAGGAGCCCATCAGGTTATAGGTCACCGGGTCATCGTCCTGGACGGTGTCATCGTTGGTCAGCAGCTGTTCCACCTTGGCGGCGAAGCGCCAGTTGCCGGGGGACCAGGCTGCGGAGATGCCCGCCTGATCGGCATGCTTGGCGGAGTCCTGCTCACTGTCCTGGTAGCCGATACCAAAGGCCAGCGAGTCGGTTACCGCATAGGACAGCGCGTACTGCATGGTATCCAGATAGCTGGTGCCCTGCTGATCCGTCAGATCGACACCGGAAACGGTGGCCGTGAAGCCGCCCATGCTGGGGGTGGTGTAGGTGAGCGCGTCGCGGCGAAAGGTGGCCTGGGTGGCGTAGCCAGAATAGAAAGAACTGAAGAAATCCAGCGGGTAGGCCACGTTGTTGTAGTACGCCAGCCACTGGGTACCGACGCGCACGCTACCAAAGCGGTCGTGGGCGACGGTAATGTCGGCGACCCGCGGCTTGTTGTTGCCTTTATAACTTTCCTGGAAAAAGGTCGGGTCTTCCGCTTGCAGGCGTGCGGAATTAATCGGGAATTCCACCGTGCCGGTAATGTTGAAATGCTCGAAGTCATTATATTTGGCGGTGACACCCAGTCGGGAGTACGCATCCCGAAGCCCGGTGTAGGAATCGTCTTCGCCGGGTTGCGCCTGATCGACAGAAACGGCTTCTGTCTGGATGCGCAGGGAGCCGTAGGGCGTCACCTCCAGATCTGCCTGGGCAGGCAGGGCGGCAAAGCCGGCCAGCAGGGCTGTCGATAATGGCAAAATACGTTGCTGTTTCATCAGTTTCTCTCCCTCATTTTTATCGCAAAAAACGTGCGGCCTGGCGCGGGGCAGGCGACAGGCCTATGAGTTGTGGGGTGGTGTAAGGCGAAATATTGCGTAATCGCGTTTGGGTTTCGGCAGCGTGTCGCGCAGCGCCCACGACGCAATAAGGGAAAGAAAAACGCACGCAACTGACGGTGGGTGCGTGGAGATGGAACACTCGGTAACCCGGAGAAAAGGTGACAGACTTTCTCGGCAGTGTACCCTCTTGCGCCTTCCCGATAAGGCGTTGGCGGCGTTAACCATGCAGGAAAAAACATGGTGATGCCGTGTCGATGGCGCTCGCGAATGATGCTTTTTTCATTGCGTTCCCTCACGTTGCCAGGGGCGCCAGCTACCGATTTTCCGGCGTGCGAGTGCCCCCGAGTAGCGTCCATTCTTGCGCAAATTGTTATTTACCGTGGCAAATGAACACCGTTATTGCAAGAAAAGCCGGATGTTTTGTGGTGTGGTTCGTGGTGGAGAAGGAGAAAGGTTGAATGGATTTTTGCCCGCAATTACTCGTATTCGGCAACGTTGCAGTAGCCTAGAATGCGCGCCATGAAATTGATTTTGGCCCCCATGGAGGGCCTGGCGGATTTTTGGGTTCGCCAGGCATTAACGGATGTGGGCGACTACGATTGGTGTGTCAGTGAGTTTGTCCGTGTCAGCGGGCTGCTGTTGCCGCCGAAGGTGTTTTATCGCTGGTGCCCCGAGTTAAAGCTTGGCGCGCGCACCCGGGCGGGCACGCCTGTGCATCTTCAGCTGCTGGGCTCCGAGCCTGACTGCATGGCGGAAAATGCGGTACGTGCAGTGTCACTTGGGGCGCCGGCGATTGATTTGAACTTTGGTTGCCCGGCGAAAACCGTGAACCGCCATCGTGGTGGTGCCGTGTTGCTTGATGAGCCAGAGGTGGTGCATGCGGTGACGGCGGCGGTACGTGAGGCCGTGCCGGCCAATGTGCCCGTGTCCGTGAAAATGCGCCTGGGGAATGAAGATGATGGCCGGGCGCTGGATAATGCACGGGCGGTGGTGGAAGCCGGTGCTGCCTGGCTGACGGTACACGGGCGCACCAAGCGCCAGGGGTATAAACCGCCGGCCTTCTGGGATCGTATCGGGCACATCCGTGAGGTGGTATCGATTCCGGTGATCGCCAATGGTGAGATCTGGACTGCGGACGATGCGGCCCGCGCCCGCCTGGAAAGTGGTTGTGAGGATCTCATGCTCGGGCGCGGCGCTGTGGCCGACCCCCGTCTGGTCTCCGTGTTGCGTCATGGCGCGGAGTCTGACTGGAATGCTATCTTGCCGATACTGCAGCAGTTTTGGGTGGATGTGGCGGGTACCGGCACTGATGCGCAATTGGCCGGACGCATAAAACAGTGGTTGAGTTACCTGCGCCGGCGCTGGCCCCAGGCGGCGCAATTGCTTGAGCAGCTGAAACGCGAAACCCGGCCCGAGGTTATTGCCCGGATTCTGGCTGACTTTGTGCCTTTAACGTAAAGCGTTGAAAGGGTGGCAAGACAAGGAAGTCGCCTTCGTGCCGATCCGCCAGCGCATGAAACGAGTCATGCATATTGTCCAGCCCCCAGGGGAGAGGCTTCACGTCAGGCGTGAGTTCACTGAAAAAATCATCCCAGTGCACCGGTATCACGGTGTGTGCGCCCACCGCCTTGGCGGTTTCCTCCATGAATGACTGCTGATAGTGGTCAGATTGTTTGCCCAGGCTGGCGCTGGCCAGCAGTGCATAGTCGGCCTGGTAGGCATCCAGTGCGCCGGGGGCTGCCCCTGAACTTCCCTGAATCAACACGGACCCGTTGGGGTGGCTGATAACCACACCATAACTTTGGCCCTCTTCCCAGGCACCTACCCGTGCAGGGGGAACCACCGGTGCTGGAATGTCGCCCTTGCCGGTCATCGCCTCCACGGCGGCGGGTAGTGGCACATGGCTGGCAGGGACGAACCGCACGGTGAATTGACCAAATTGATAGGGATGATGCGTTTCAATCGTGGTGATTCGCGATTCCGGTAGTTCCCCGCCGCGGCCCACCATGGCGGTGGAGGTGGAGCCCAGCAGTTGTGCCCCGGTTTTCTGTGCCACCACGGCCACATCCATGGCGTGGTCGAAATGGGAGTGCAGCACCAGTAATGCGTCCAGCGAGGTAATCCCGGCCTGTTCCAAGGCCTGATCAATGCGCTGCTCATCGGGCTTTAGTCGGGTAAACAGCAGTTGGGGAATGGATACCCGGGAA
Organism: Alcanivorax sp. HI0083; assembly: GCF_001635175.1. NCBI lineage: Bacteria > Pseudomonadati > Pseudomonadota > Gammaproteobacteria > Oceanospirillales > Alcanivoracaceae > Alcanivorax > Alcanivorax sp. HI0083. The sequence goes on from NZ_LWFX01000957.1 coordinate 4,060, forward strand.
AAATAGCCGTCGGTGAGCAAATGGGTGCTGCCATCGCTGATCAGGATGGTGCTGGTGCCCAGGTAGGTCAGCGTCACCTGCCCCGGAGCGGGAGCCGGTTGCGGCGAGGCGATGGGCCAGCGTTCCAGGCTGGGGGTAAAGGTCAGCAGCAATACGCCGCACAAGATCACAAGCAGCAAAGCGCTGGAAATCCATCGCGCTATTTTCATTGTCTATCCATGGTTGTTCTTTTCGACGACGCGTCAATCCCTGCCTGCGTAGTGGTGTCGCACAGGCCAAGACCTGCCAGTTTAACGGAAATTACGCAGCTGCACAGGTCGGGAGCGGATTTTGCCGGCATGGATAGCGCTGGCCCGTCAGAGCCTGAACCCGTCCCGGCTTCGACTAAAGTCATACTGTGTTGCCATGGCCCTTTGGCTAGTCTGGAGCTCGAGCCTATCCCTTGTCTGCCTGAAAAGGGGGTGGCCTGATTTCCTGATGACGCAGAGGGACGAGTAATGAAAGAAGAAAACGCCCGCGCCTACTGGGCCGCTAACCTGCGATTGATTTTGACCTACCTGGCTGTCTGGTTCGCTGTCTCCTATGGCTGCGGCATTTTGCTGGTGGATGAACTCAATCAAATCCAATTCTTCGGTTTCAAGCTGGGCTTCTGGTTTGCGCAACAGGGAGCCATCTACGTGTTCCTGGTGCTGATCGTCATGTACGCGCACTCCATGAACAAGCTGGACCGTAAATTTGACGTCCACGAAGACTAACCGCTGAAAAGCAGATAAAGAGTCCGATAAAGAGAGACATCCTATGGATATTCAGACACTCACTTATCTCTTTGTAGGCGGTTCGTTTGCGCTCTACATCGGGATTGCGATCTGGTCACGGGCCGGGTCGACCAAAGATTTTTACGTGGCCGGTGGCGGGGTTTCCCCGATAGCGAACGGCGCCGCCACCGCAGCCGACTGGATGTCGGCAGCCTCGTTTATTTCCATGGCCGGGATTATTGCCTACTCCGGTTACGATGCGTCGGTGTACCTGATGGGGTGGACCGGGGGCTATGTACTACTGGCCATGTTATTGGCACCTTACCTGCGCAAGTTCGGCAAGTTTACGGTGCCGGATTTCATTGGTGATCGCTATTACTCCAACGTGGCAAGAACGGTAGCGGTGATCTGCGTAATCTTCGTGTCCTTTACCTATGTGGCCGGGCAGATGCGCGGTACCGGCATCGTGTTTGCCCGCTTCCTGGAAGTGAATGTGAATACCGGTGTAGTGATCGGTATGGCCATCGTGTTTTTCTACGCTGTGCTTGGTGGCATGAAAGGGATTACCTACACCCAGGTAGCGCAGTATTGCGTGCTGATCTTTGCCTTCCTGGTGCCGGCGGTTTTCCTGTCCATCATGATGACCGGGCATGTTCTTCCACAAACCGGTTTTGGTGGCACGGTACTGGATGCAGCCGGTGGTGACAGCGGGGTGTATCTGCTGCACAAACTGGACCAGGTAGTGACCGATCTGGGCTTTACCGAATACACAGAAGGCTCAAAATCCACCATTGATGTGTTCTTTATTGCTGCGGCATTGATGTGCGGTACTGCGGGCCTGCCCCACGTGATCGTGCGTTTCTTTACCGTACCCCGGGTGAAAGATGCCCGTATCAGTGCCGGCTGGGCGTTGTTCTTTATCGCCTTGCTGTACACCTCTGCACCGGCGGTGGGCGCATTCGCACGGCTCAACTTGATCGACACCGTGAACGAAACCCAATACACCGAACTGCCGGAATGGTTCTATAACTGGGAAAACTCCGGGTTGATCGGCTGGGTGGACAAGAACGGTGACGGTGCCGTGCAGATGCGCGCCGGAGCACCCTTCGAAGGCAAGCCGACCTATGCCGGCAGCCGTGAAGAAACCAAGGGCAGCTATGGGGAGCGGGTGTTGACCAATGCCCCCACGGATAACGCCTCGG
>NZ_LWFX01000958.1:0-5484 GCF_001635175.1 Alcanivorax sp. HI0083
CGCAGATCGGCGGCAAAATCGGTCAGCCCGGTGTCCACCTCATGGCCCACGGCAGAGACAATGGGAATGGGGCACTCGGCGACCGCCCGGGTCAGGGCTTCGTCGTTGAAGGCCCACAAATCTTCCAGAGACCCGCCGCCCCGACCAATAATCAGCACGTCGCATTCGTTGCGTGTCACCGCCAGTTCCAGCGCCTGGCGCAGCTGTGCCGGCGCATCGGCACCCTGCACCGCTGCCGGATAAATCACCACGGGAATGGACGGGCAGCGCCGTTGCAGTACCTGGAGAATATCGCGAATGGCAGCGCCACTGGGGGAGGTGATTACCCCAATCTGGTTGGGCCAGGCAGGCAGTGCCTGTTTGCGGTCCTGGGCGAACAGTCCCTCGCTCTGAAGTTGGGCTTTGAGCGCGTCGAACTGGGCCTTGAGGGCGCCCTGGCCGGCGGGCTCCATGTGTTCGACCACAATCTGGAAATTGCCGCGGGGCACATACAGGGTGATTTTGGCGCGCACCAGTACCTGCTGGCCGTTTTGGGGTGAGAAATCCAGCAACCTGTTGCGATTTCGAAACATGGCCCCATTAATCTGGGCACGCGTGTCTTTCAGGCTGAAGTACCAGTGGCCGGAGGCCGGACGGGAAAAGTTGGACAGTTCGCCCTGTAGCCAGATCAGGGGGAAAGAGCTTTCCAGCAGGCCCTGGGCATCCAGGTTCAACTGGCTGATGGACAGCGGTTCGGCGCGGGATGAAATGGTCATCGCGGGAGGGTAGCCCGTTTTTTTGAACCCTGCCAGCGGTGATTGTGTGGTTAGCCGGTAATGTCGTATAATCGCCCGCTTAATTTAACGGGGTGCCTGTCTCATTCTGGGTGCTGCCGCTCCGCCCGGTGGCATCCGCCAGGCTCCTCCCTCACTTCCTACGGTGCAATATGCTCAGAATTGCCCAAGAAGCATTAACGTTTGATGACGTTTTGCTTGTGCCTGCCCATTCCAATGTGCTGCCCAAGGACGTGTCCCTGAAATCCAAATTGACCCGGGACATCGCTCTTAACATTCCCCTGGTATCCGCAGCCATGGATACGGTTACCGAGCATCGCCTGGCCATTACCATGGCGCAGGAAGGGGGTGTCGGTATCCTCCATAAAAGCATGGATATCGAAGACCAGGCGCGTAATGTACGCATGGTCAAGAAATACGAATCCGGTGTGGTCAAAGACCCGATTACCGTCAGCCCTGATACCACAGTTGCCGAATTGATCCGCATCACTGATGCGAACAACATTTCCGGCGTTCCGGTGGTTGAGAAAAACGGAGAAGGTGACAAGGTGGTTGGCATTGTCACCAGCCGTGACACCCGTTTCATCACCAACTACGACCAGTGTGTGAAAGACATCATGACCGGCAAGGACCGGCTGGTGACAGTGCAGGAAGGTGTTGGTGCTGATGAAGTTCAGGCACTGCTGCACAAGCATCGCATCGAGAAAGTCATTGTGGTGAACGCTGCCGGCGATCTGCGCGGCATGATCACCGTGAAAGATATCGAAAAAGCGGCCAAATACCCTAATGCCTGCAAGGACTCCCAGGGGCGCCTCCGTGTGGGTGCGGCAGTGGGCACCGGGGCCGGCACCGACGAGCGCGTTGCTGCGTTGGTGGAAGCCGGGGTGGATGTGATCGTGGTGGATACTGCACACGGCCATTCCCAGGGTGTGATCGACCGTGTTGCCTGGGTGAAGAAGCATTTCCCCGAGGTGCAAGTGATCGGCGGCAATATCGCCACGGCCGCTGCAGCCAAAGATCTGGTGGCTGCTGGCGCCGATGCGGTGAAAGTGGGTATCGGCCCTGGCTCTATCTGTACTACCCGTATCGTGGCCGGTATTGGTGTGCCGCAGATTACGGCTATTTCTGATGTGGCCGCGGCGCTGCAAGGCACCGGCGTGCCCTTGATCGCCGACGGCGGTATCCGCTTCTCCGGTGATATTTCCAAAGCCGTTGCCGCTGGCGCCAGCGCCATCATGATCGGTTCCCTGCTGGCCGGCACTGAAGAAGCGCCGGGTGAGGTCGAGTTGTTCCAGGGGGGCTACTACAAGGCTTACCGTGGCATGGGCTCGCTGGGTGCCATGTCTGGCTCCACCGGTTCCTCCGACCGTTACTTCCAGGATGCTGCTGCCGGCATCGAGAAACTGGTACCGGAAGGCATCGAAGGGCGTGTGCCTTACAAAGGGCCGATGAGCGCTATCGTGCACCAGCTGATGGGTGGCCTGCGTGCTTCCATGGGCTACACCGGCTGCGCCACCATCGAAGAGATGCGCACCAAGCCGGAGTTCGTGAAGGTAACGAATGCCGGGATGAAAGAGTCCCACGTGCACGATGTGACGATTACCAAGGAAGCGCCGAACTACCCGGTGGGGTAATTCGGGGTCTGTTGTGACTTGAAGGGGGTCGGATGTCCGAGGTCGGACGTCTGACGCCAGAGCCGGTCGGAGACATCTCCGGCCGTTTTGCTTTTAAAGCGTCCGACGTCAGGCATCCGGCGTCAGACCCGTAACCAACAAGGTCCGGCGCCAGCCGTCGGCAACCACCGCGGGATAGAACCCCATGCAAGACATCCATGCCCAGCGCATCCTGATTCTGGACTTCGGTTCCCAATACACTCAGCTGATTGCTCGCCGCGTGCGGGAAATCGGTGTGTACTGCGAAATTCGTGCCTTCGACATGACCGCTGAAGAGCTCAGCGAGTTTGCACCCAAAGGCATTATTCTTTCCGGTGGGCCGGAGTCGGTGACTGCAGCAGAGACGCCCCGCGCTCCGCAGGCCGTGTTTGACGCAGGCATTCCGGTGCTGGGTATCTGTTACGGCATGCAGACCATGGCCGAGCAGTTGGGCGGCAAGGTCATCGCCGGTGAGAAACACGAGTTCGGTTACGCCCGCGTGGAAAAGGCTGAAGCCAATGCGCTGCTGGACGGCATCGTCGACCATGAAGAGCAGGGTAAGGAATTTCTCGACGTATGGATGAGTCATGGTGATCGTGTCGGCGAGATGCCGGCGGGTTTCGTGGCGACCGCTACCACCGGCAGCTGCCCCATCGCCGGCATGGCCAACGACGAAAAGCGCTTCTATGGTATCCAGTTCCATCCGGAAGTGACCCATACCTTGCAGGGCGGCCGCCTGCTGGAGCGCTTCGTGCGCGAGCTGTGTGACTGCGAAGCCCTGTGGACCCCGAGCAACATCATCAGCGATGCCATCGACACCATCCGCGAGCAGGTAGGTACCGACGAAGTCATCCTGGGCCTGTCCGGCGGGGTGGATTCCTCCGTGGTGGCGGCGCTGCTGCACAAGGCCATCGGTGACCAGCTCACCTGCGTGTTCGTGGACAACGGCCTGCTGCGTCACCAGGAAGGTGACCAGGTCATGGAAATGTTCGCCGACAGCATGGGCGTGAAAGTGATTCGCGTGGACGCGGAAGACAACTTCCTCGGCAAGCTGGCCGGCGAGGCGGATCCGGAGAAGAAGCGCAAGATCATCGGCAATACCTTTATTGATATTTTCGACGAAGAAGCGGGCAAACTGGAGAATGCCAACTGGCTGGCCCAGGGCACCATCTACCCGGATGTGATCGAATCCGCCGCCAGCAAGACCGGCAAGGCCCATGTGATCAAGAGTCACCACAACGTGGGTGGCCTGCCGGAAGATATGAAACTCAAGCTGGTGGAGCCCCTGCGCGAACTGTTCAAGGATGAAGTGCGCAAGATCGGCCTGGAGCTGGGGCTGCCCTACGACATGGTCTACCGCCATCCCTTCCCGGGGCCGGGTCTGGGTGTGCGTATCCTCGGCGAAGTGAAGAAGGAGTATGCCGATACCTTGCGCCTGGCAGACCATATCTTCATCGAAGAGCTGCGCGCCGCTGGTCTGTACCACAAGACCAGCCAGGCGTTTGCCGTGTTCCTGCCGGTCAAGTCAGTGGGCGTGGTAGGCGATGCCCGTCGCTACGAATATGTGGTGGCTCTGCGTGCGGTGGAAACCATCGACTTCATGACGGCCCGCTGGGCGCATCTGCCCTATGAATTCCTGGAACTGGTCTCCAGCCGCATCATCAACGAAATTCCGGGCATCAGCCGGGTGACCTACGATATCTCGTCCAAGCCACCGGCGACGATTGAGTGGGAATAAGCCACGCAAAATACAAAAGGCGGCCCAATGGCCGCCTTTTTTATGGGCACCGGAAAGCTTAAGAACAAATCCGCATCAGGTGCGTGATCAGGTCTACCTGTCGGCGGAAGTTGTTCTTTTGCAGCAATGATTTGATGTTGGTGCGAATGGTGCTGATGGCCAATTCCAGTTGTTCGGCCGCTTCGGCGGTGTTGGTTCCCTTGAGCAGGCAGAGGCAGACGCGGGCCTCTGCCTCGGTAGCGCTGATGACCTTGCGGATCTCGGCAATGCTGGGGGTGCGGCAGACATTGGGATCGAAGATTTCCACCAGAACATTGCTGTTGTTGCTTTGTCGGTTGTGTACCGGGGTGATGGAGACCCGCAGGGGCAGGGCGTCGGTTTGCAGGTAAAGGGTGTCGCTGTCGTCCAGGGCGCCGGTCTTGCCGGTAATGAATAGCATCAGCTGGGTGTAGAAATCCTTGCCGAACTGTTGATCCCTGAAGGCGATCTCCCGGCTATCCTGATCGATCGTGAATGCCTTGTAGCGTCTGCCTATCTCCACAAAGGCCGGGCTGGCACTGACCAGGAGCGAGACTGGCGAAAACACGGCAACGGGCTGTTTCAATACGGCGATGCTGCTTTGCAGGTCCTTGAAGCTCTGCTCCGAGCGGTGCAGGCGCTCGTACAAATCGAGGGCAATTTCGGCGTGTTTTTTCAGTCGCGAGAGCAGTGCCATTTCCGGCTTGCTGAACACCCGGCTGCCTTTTTGGCGATTGAATACCAGTACCACGTGCTGCTGGTACTTGTTGGTAAAGGCGATGGTGGCGCTGTCGATAATCCCGGCGGCGCGTATCCAGGTGCGGGAGAAGGCGGGCATGTCTGCCAGGAAATCGCTCTCCGGGTCCCCATCGGCGTAGCTGAACAGAGCGTTGGGGCCGGTTTCCAGTGCCCGGGCGATGGCCTTGTCCTTGAACACCAGGCCGGTCTTGAGCATCAGCGGGACCACACCGGGCGGATAGCCCACGGCCCAGCCATACAGCCCTTTCAGTTGCGGCTCTTTCTGTATCACGGCCAGGCAACAGCTGGCCAGGTCAAAGGTGTCGCGGATGTTGCGCAGAAAGAGGTCGAAGCCGTCCTTGTGCTCAACACAGCTGTAAAGGCTGGTGACCAGATCATCCAGTATGTCTGCCTGGGTGTCGTCCGGTCCGAGCTGTTCGGTACTGGACCTGGACCGGCCGTTTTCTACCCGCGACAGATGGATAAGTTGGTTTTTATCGGCTGCAGGCATTTCCGTTTACCACCCCCCTCATACAGTGCTGTCCCCCCGGATAATTGTTAACTG
>NZ_LWFX01000959.1:0-3393 GCF_001635175.1 Alcanivorax sp. HI0083
GATCGCAGAATATTAGCCACAGGCACTACCATGATCATCTATGCTCGCGTTTTGAGTCGCTCCCTGGCGGCTTCCCTGCTGCTGTGTCCGCTGGTCTCCACGGCCGCGCAGACTGATACCGACAACAGTGTCCACGAAATTCCTGAAGTGACGGTCAACGCTGAAAGCAACCAGGGTACCCTGGCAGATACCTCGGAGAGCTACGCCCCGAAAACCCCGGTGAGTGCGCCCACCGGCCTGGCGCTGACCCGCCGGGAAACACCCCAGTCGGTGTCGATGGTAACGCGGACGCTGATGGATGATTTCCAGATCGTCTCAGTCAGCGAAGCGCTGGCGGCCGCGCCGGGTGTGGTGGTGGACCAGGTGGAAACCGACCGGGTGTATTACAACGCCCGGGGTTTTGAAATCACCAACTACCAGTACGATGGCCTGGGCATGCCGCTGCCCTATGAAATCGTCAACGGTGATGTGGATACCAGCCTGTTTGAGCGGGTGGAAATCGTGCGCGGTTCCAATGGTCTGATGACCGGGTTGGGAAACCCGTCCGCCACCGTCAACTACGTGCGCAAGCGTCCTACCCTGGATAATCACACGACGCTTTCTGCCAGTTACGGTTCCTGGGATAACCGCCGCATGGAAGTGGACACTTCCGGCAGCCTGACCGAGAACGGCCGGGTGCGTGGGCGCATGGTTGGCGCCTATCAGGATCGCAATTCCTACCTGGATCGTTACGAGAATGAGCGCGGCGTCTTCTACGGCGTGGTGGAAGCCGACCTCACCGACTCCACCCTGTTCACGCTGGGCTATAGCTACCAGAACAGCAACGCGGACAGCCCCATGTGGGGGTCGCTGCCCCTGTTCTACTCCGATGGCTCTCCCACTGACTACGACGTGGAAACCAGCACCGCAGCGGATTGGGCGTACTGGGACAGCAACACCGAATCCGTATTCGCCGAACTGCAGCAGCGTTTCGATAACGGTTGGGAAGCCAATGCGGTGTACACCTACCGCAAAATGGAAGGTGAATCCGAACTGTTCTACGTCTACGGCACCCCGAACAAGGACGAAACCGGCCTGTTCGCCTACCCCAGCTACTATGAAGACAAGGTCACCGAGCGTGTGTTCGACTTGTATGCTCGCGGCCCGTTTGAAGTGGGCGGCCGTGTTCACGAAATGGTCGTTGGGGCTAACTATGCGAAAGGCCGCATTGAGGAAACCTCAAACTATGGCCGGGGTATTGGTACACCGCTGACCCCGGATCAGGCTTTTGGTGGCAGTTACCCCAAGCCGCCCTTCGATGCCTCTATTGACGGCAGCAAGTGGGATGATCGCTACCGCAGTGCCTACCTGGCAACTCGTCTGAGCCTGGCCGACCCGCTGACCCTGATTGGCGGCGCACGCTATGTAGACGTAACTAGCGAAGGGGAAGGCTACGGTACCAGCAAGGATGCCAGCGCCAGCGAAACCGTGCCCTATGTGGGCCTGATTTATGATTTGACCGATGTGCATTCCGTTTACGGCAGTTACACCAAAATCTTCAACCCGCAGACCGAAGAAGATATCACTGGCCAACGGCTGGAGCCGGTGACCGGCGAAACCCAGGAACTGGGTCTGAAATCGGAATGGCAGGATGGCCGTATTTATACCGCGTTGATCGCCTTCCGTACGGATCAGGAAAATCTGGCGGACCCTGCCGGCATGATCGGCCCGGACACCTACTACGGTGGTGTGGACGTGGAAAGCTTCGGCTATGAAGGGGAAATCAGCGGTGAAATTCTACCCGGCTGGCAATTGGCTGGTGGCTACACTTGGCTGGAAATTGAAGACCAGGACGGCGATGAAATCCGCAACTACACCCCGCGGGAAATCTTCCGCCTGTCCACGACCTACCGCCCTGCGGCTATTCAGAAACTGAAAACCGGTGTGCAGGTCAGCTGGCAGGACAGCATTTACCGGGGCGGCACCGGCGGTGTACCGAAAACTACCCAGGACAGCTATGCGCTGGTGAACCTGATGGCCAGCTATGACTGGACCAAACACCTGACCACCACCCTGAACGTGAACAACGTGACCGACGAAAAATACTATAACTCGCTGTATGTGGGGCAGGCTTTCTACGGTGCACCGCGTAGTGCCAATGTGCGGTTCGACTATAAATTTTGAGAAGGCTGGGTGGGTGACGTCTACGGCTAACTCGCCCTGAGACAGCAAAAAAGCGCAACCGTTTAACGCCGACGTCTGCACAAGCAAGGGCGTCGGCGTTTTTTTATGTCTGAAACGTTAATAGAGAGAGACGCGAGTGACGAGGTGCGAGGAACGAAAAGCAAATGCGATGGTGTTGTTCGCAACTCGTTACTGGAATTACAGTTTCAGCTTGTTCAGGCCCCGGCGAATGCCCTGTCCCAGGCCGGCTTTGATGATCGGGCCGATCAGGGGCAGCTTGCCTTCAAACTCGATGGTGTAGTCCAGCTGGCTGCCGCCATTGGCCGCTTCGGAAAAGCGCATGATGCCTTTATGGTGCTTCAGCGGGCTGCCCTTGGTGATGGTGTATTCGATGCGCTCGTTGGGGACCACCTTGGTGACGGTTTCTTCGAACGGCGGCGCCACCAGAATCTGCATCTTCCGGGTGGAACCCACGCCGTTGTGGCTGTCCTGTCCGTCTTTAATGCGTTTGATCTTGGCTGGGGCAAAAATCAGCTCCAGGTTTTCGTGCACGCTGAGAAAGTCGAACAGCTTGTCCACGGAGAACGGAAACGTCTTGGAAATCTCGATGCGTTGCATGGCGGTTGCTCCCACTGGGGCCCGGCACGCCGCCGGGAAAGAGTGACACTGCCTGGCTGGCAGTAAACAGGGTGTTGATTTTGACGGCTGGCCGTTTGCCCGCAAGGTTAATTTGGGCCATAGCGCAGCCCTCGGCAGTTGCTCCGACCGGGCTTGCGGTCATCAGAACCCTTCAGCCAACCAGGCGGTCACCAAAGCGGCGCTGTCCTCACGGCAGCCGCCGGCATTCTGCCCGGCCCACAGTGGCGAACAGTCACCACTACCCTGCGCTTCTGCGGCGGCGCGTAATGGCCCGATAGCGTTGCCCGCCAGCGGGAATGCCGGCGCCGCATCCGGGAAGCTGCCCAGCTCGCGCATCAGCCGATTGACCATGCCCCGGGCGGGGCGCCCGGAAAAAGCCGTGGTTAATGCGGTGTGTTGGGCCCGGTCGCTGTTCAGCCATTCTCGATGCACGGGTTTGGTGGTGGCTTCCGGACACAACAGGTAGGCCGTGCCCNCTTGCACGGCGGTTGCGCCTAACGCCATGGCGGCCCGCACGCCGGCCGGACTGGCAATGCCGCCGGCGGCGATCACCGGGATGGAGACGGCATCGGCCACCTGCGGCACCAGACT
>NZ_LWFX01000960.1:0-8202 GCF_001635175.1 Alcanivorax sp. HI0083
AGCTGTATGTCATCTATGGCCTGCTCTGCCTGATTGGCGAATGGCTGGTCATGCGTGTCGCCCAGAGTGCCAACGCCTACCTGGGCGGCGGACAGACCCAACAGGTCACACGCCATGCCCGCAATCTGGCGCGCTGGATGATTGTCCCCTGGGTGCCAGTCATTGTGGTTTGGGAAAGCCTGGGACCGTCGCTGATGTACTACCTGTTTCTCGGGGTACTGCTGGTGGCCATTTACTGGGGGCTGGGGAGGCTACTGGCCTTGCGACACCAGGACTATCTGGTGTGTCTGCAGACACTGATGCCCTCACGGATAGACCCGCTGATTGCCCGCCTGCTCGAACCCGCCCTGTTCTGGCTGTTCGCGCCGTTGCTGCTGCCGGTTGCCCTGATCAGCTTCCTGGTGGGCTTTGTGGACCGGGTGCTGGCTGACTTCGACTGGTACATGCGGCTCAAGGCCCGCTGGTTTCGTTTCCGCGCCACGGTGGCCACCGATGAAGACGAGACCGATAACGGTGGGCAAACGGAAGCCCCCTCCTACGAGCGCTGGTTTGCCTCGGCCCTGCCGGACGATGCGAGCAAAACCCCGTTTATCGATACCGGGCTGGTGGCGGCCATGGAGAAAAGCATCCAGCGCTGGCATGAAGGCAAAACCGATGAAAACGCGCTGGTCGTCGCCGGCGAAAAAGGCTGTGGCAAAAGCGTGTCACTGGGCAAGCTCGACAAGGTGCTCGAAAAAAGCTGCCAGGCTCTGCAAACCCTGCACCTGAAAGTGCCTGCGAAAACCTGCACACCGGAAGCCATCCACCAGTTGATTGGCGATGCCCTGGGTACGGATCTGGTCAACGACGGGCCTGCCGCACTGGTCAAGGAAGATGAACACCGCCAACCCACGCTGGTGGTACTGGATGAAGCGCAGAATTTCTTCCTGGCGCAGTTGGGCGGGCTGGAAGGCTGGCGCACCGTGCTGAATCTGGTCAACGCACGGGTGGACAACGTGTTCTGGCTGTTGCTGATCAATAACCAGAGCTGGGCTTACCTGTGCAACGTATTCGGCCGCGAATACCAGTTCCGTAATGTGATCCGGGTAAAACGCTGGGGACAGACCGATATCCGTTCGCTGATTCTCAGCCGCAACCACCTGAGTGGCTTCCAGCTACGTTACGACGAAGTCTTGCTCTCTTCCCGGGGACCGGAAGCCGGCAACCTGCGCAATGCGGAGCAGCGTTATTTCAGCCTGCTTTGGGATGCCAGCCGGGGCAACCCCATGGTCGCGCTACGGTTGTTTTTAACCTCGGTGAAAGTGAAAGGTCGACAGGTCACTGTTGGCTTGCCCAACGCCCCCTCGGCCAGCATTCTCGATGGCATGGGCGACAACTCCCTGTTTGTTTATGCCGCCATTGCCACCCACGAAAACCTGACCAGCCACGAAATCAGCGCCGTGACACACCTGTCGGAAAACGTGGTGCGTTATGCCCTGAAGGGCGGTTTTGATGCGGGCTTTTTGCACAAGAGCGATGACGGCCGCTACCGGCTGGTGCCCCTGTGGTACCAGCAGGTGATCAGCTACCTGACACGGAAGAACCTGCTCAATGAATGATGGAAATATCGTCAACGACCTCACGGTGGTGGTAGAACTGTTCAACGTCTATGCGTTGATGCTGCTGTTTATCGGCGGCCTGGTGCTGTGGGCACTGAACTGGGGTATCAGCAAGGCCAGCCAGAAAATCACCGAGAAAATGCCTACCCGGCGTTTCCTGATTCTGCAGATCACCACCTTGATCGGCTTTGTTCTTTACACCGTCGGCGCCATCGCGCTGGTGATCGGGGTGCTGCAACCCCCCAAGGAGTTTATGCTCGCTGCCGGTGGCTCCATCGCGGTGGCATTGGGTTTTGCCCTGAAAGACATTGCCGCATCGCTGGTCGCCGGCCTGCTCCTGTTGTTCGACCGTCCGTTCCGGGTGGGTGACCGGGTGAGCTTCGATAATGTGTACGGGGAGATTGTCTCCATCGGCCTGCGCACCGTGCGCCTGCAAACCCTGGACGACAACCTGGTCACCATCCCCAATTCACGCTTTATCACCGACGTGGTGGCCTCCGGCAATGCCGGCGAACTGGACATGATGGTCGTTACAGACTTCCACATAGCCCTGGATGCCGATATCGAACAGGCCCAGGCCATCGTGGAGGAAATCATCGTCACCAGCCGTTACGCCTACCTGAAAAAACCGGTCACCTTTGCCATTGAAGAAATTGAAGTGGGCTACCGGCTAGCCATTCGCTTGCGCGCCAAGGCCTATGTGCTGGATGTGCATTACGAGAAAGCATTCCAGAGCGATATCGTGGTGCGGGTGTCCAAACGATTTTCTGAGGCGGACGTCAGACGGCCTGCTTAGCCATTGTCGCTGACGCCCCTTTCTGGTTAATTAGCGCTCTCCCAAAATCGTAATCTCTCCCAAGAAAAGGGCACCCATGGCGGCCAACACCACCAATCTGATCAACTTCGTCTTTGATATCGCCAACAAGCTACGTGGCCCTTATCTCCCGGCACAATATCGCAAGGTCATGCTCCCCATGACCGTGCTGCGCCGCCTGGATTGTATTCTCGCGCCTGGCAAAGAGGCTCTACTCAAGGAATACGACAAACTCCAGGCCAAGGGACTTGAAGGCAAGGCTCTACACAAAGCCCTGGCTCGCAAAGCCAGCAAGGATCGTAAACACCCGCTTTACAACATCAGCCCCTACACCTTCGAAAAGCTACTTGCGGACCCGGACAATATCGCCTCCAACCTGGTCAGCTATATCCACGGTTTTTCCAAACCCGCCCGCGAAATTTTCGAAGCCTTTGAGTTTGAATCCGAGATCGAGAAGCTGGACAAGGCCAACCGGCTCTACCTGATTATCCAGGAATTCACCCGACCGGAGGTGAACCTGCACCCCGCCCAGGTCAGCAACCACGACATGGGCTATGTCTTTGAAGAGCTGGTACGAAAGTTCAACGAACAGGCCAACCAGGAGGCAGGGGATCACTTCACCCCCCGTGAAGTCATCCAGCTAATGGCCCACCTGATCTACACTGGCGACGAGGAGCTCTATACCCCCGGCATCGCCCGTACCATTTACGACCCAACAGCCGGCACCGGTGGCATGCTCTCAGTATCCGAGGAATACATCACCGAGCAGAACCCTCAGGCTCATCTGGAGTTATTCGGACAAGAGTACAATGGCGAATCCTGGGCCATCTGTCGCTCAGACCTGCTGATCAAGGATGAACCCATCGACAACATTGCTTTCGGCGATACGCTGGGGGACGGCGTTACTGAAGACGGCCATCCGGATAAAACCTTCCACTATATGCTCGCCAACCCACCTTTTGGGGTGGAATGGAAGCCCCAGGAAAAATTCGTAAAAAAAGAACACAAACAACTGGGTTTCCATGGCCGCTTCGGCCCCGGTCTGCCCCGCATCAACGATGGTGCCACCCTGTTTCTGCTGCACATGCTCAGCAAAATGAAACCTGCCCCCGAACAGGGCGGAGAAGGCTCGAAGATCGCCGTCGTCTTCAACGGCTCCCCCCTGTTCAATGGCGAGCCAGGCCCAAGTGAAAGCAATATCCGCCGCTGGATCATCGAAAACGACTGGCTGGACGCCATCATCGCCCTGCCTGACCAGCTCTTCTACAACACCGGCATCTACACCTATATCTGGCTGGTCAGCAACCGCAAGCCGGCCCATCGCAAGGGCAAGGTGCAATTGATCGACGGCACCCGCCACTACCAGAAAATGCAAAAAAGTCTGGGCAACAAGCGCAACAAGCTCGGCGATCAACACATCGAGGAACTGACCCGTCTGTACGGCGACTTCAAAGACAGCGCTACCTGCAAAGTCGGCCTCAACGGTAAACGGGAAAAACGGATCTGCTCGAAAATCTTCGACAACCGGGACTTCGGCTACCTCAAGGTCATCGTGGAACGCCCCCTGCGCCTGAATTTCCAGTCCAGCGCCGAGCGCATCCAGCGCCTGTGGGAGGAAAAAGCCTTCCTCAATCTGGCCACCAGCAAAAAACGCAAAAACCAGGCAGAGCACGACCGGGAAGTTCAAGAAGGTGAAGCCACCCAGCAGCGCATCATCGCGCTGCTGAAAAAGCTCAGGAACACCCTCTATCAGGATCGCACCGAATTTGAAGACGTGCTCAACGCTGCCTTCAAGCGTGCCGACGAAAAACTGCCCGCCCCGATCAAAAAAGCCATCCTCAACGCACTGTCTGAACGTGACCCAGAGGCAGCAATTTGCGTCAACAGCAAGGGAGACATTGAACCGGACAGCGAACTGCGTGACACCGAGATCGTGCCGCTACCCGCCGATATCACCCTGCCGCTACCCATGGGCTACGACAAGGACGCTGACAACAGTGAACTGCTACCCCTGGTGCACGATCACTGCGAAGATTACCTGGCCAGGGAAGTGCTACCCTTCGTGGACGATGCCTGGATCGACCACAGCAAGACCAAGGTGGGCTACGAAATCCCCATCAACCGGCATTTCTACGTCTACGAGCCCCCGCGCGCCCTGGCAGAGATCGAAAGCGAAATACAAGGGCTGGAAAAGGACATTCTGGCCATGCTCAAGAAGGTGACCACATGAACCAGGGCGAGCTGATTCTCTACCACACGGACGATGGCAAGGCACAAATATTGCTGCGGGCCGAGGGGGATACCGTCTGGTTAACCCAAGCGGAAATCGCCACCCTGTTCGATACCAGCAAGCAGAATGTCAGCCTGCATATTCGTAACATATTGAATGACAAGGAGTTGCCGGAGGATTCAGTTGTCAAGGAATCCTTGACAACTGCCGCCGACGGCAAGAATTACCGGGTAAAATGGTACAGCCTGCCCCTGATTTTGGCCGTGGGCTACCGGGTGCGCTCCCCCCGGGGCACCCAATTCCGCCAGTGGGCCACCGCCCACCTGAACGAATACCTGGTCAAGGGCTTCGTCATGGACGACGAGCGCCTCAAGGAACCCGGCGGCCGGGACTACTTCGACGAGCTGCTGGCGCGCATCCGCGACATCCGCGCCTCGGAAAAGCGCTTCTACCAGAAGGTCCGTGACCTCTTCGCTCTATCCAGTGACTACCGAGCCGACGACCGTGATGCCCAGCTGTTCTTCGCCGAAGTGCAAAACAAGCTGCTCTACGCCGTCACCCAACACACCGCCGCCGAGCTGGTGGTCCAGCGCGCCAACCCGGATGAGCCCAACATGGCCCTGACCACCTGGAAAGGCCTGCGGGTACGCAAGACCGATGTGACCATCGCCAAGAACTACCTTAGCGCCAAGGAAGTAGACACCCTCAACCGGCTGGTGGTGATCTTCCTGGAACAGGCCGAGCTCCGCGCCCGGGACCGCAAGGACCTGACCCTGGACTACTGGCGCAATAACGTGGACAAGCTGCTGGACTTCAATGACCGCCCGATTCTGCAAGGCAGCGGCGAGATCAGCGCCAACCAGGCCCAGAAAATAGCCCATGAGCGTTACGCGCAGTTTGACAGCCAACGGCGGCAGGCAGAAGCGCGGGAGGCCGACGACGAGGATTTGCGGGAATTGGAGGCGTTGGAGAAGCAGATAAAGAAGGAGNGGAAAAAGTGAATCAGACCCTCAATGCAAGGAACGCCTGCCCCCTATCCACGGTGTTTTGGCCCGGCGAGCTGCCCAATGATTGGCGTGTGAAACGGCTGAAGTTTGCTGTCTCTCTTATCTCGGTAAAAAAACCGTATGGAGACTCGCAGCTTCCGTATATGGGATTGGAACACATTGAGCCTTGGACGGGCCGTTATATTGAAGAGGAAGATGCCTCTCCAGATGGCGTTGTCAGTTACTTTCAGCCAGGAGATGTATTATTCGGGAAACTCAGGCCTTATCTGGCCAAAGTACATCTGGCGCAGCATCACGGCGTGTGTTCCACAGAAGCCTTGGTTCTAAGGACATCTGAAGAGCTACTCCCTGAGTATTTGCGCTATTTCCTAGTTTCACCTGTCACGATAAAGAACATCAATTCCTCGACCTATGGCAGCAAAATGCCACGAGCAAGCTGGGATTTTATTGGCAACCAGCTTCAACCGCTCCCGCCACTGAAGCAACAACAAATAATCGCCCACTTCCTCGACAAGAAAACCGCCGAAATCGACAGCCTTATCGCCAAAAAACGACGTCTTCTGACGCTACTGGCCGAGAAACGCACTGTTCAGATTACCCAGGCCGTCACCAAGGGACTAAATCCCGATGTGGCGATGAAAGAGAGTGGCATTGAGTGGTTGGGAGAGATTCCGGCACATTGGGAGACATCTCGCATTAAATTCTTTGCTTCGGTAGGGAATGGCTCAACGCCTAGCAGGAAAAATGCAGATTATTGGGCTAACGGCAGTTTTCCTTGGCTGAATAGTGGCGTTGTTAACAAAGCTTCGGTCTCTGCATCAGATCAATTTGTCACACAATTAGCGTTGGACGATTGCCACCTTCCAATTATTAATCCACCAGCAGTTCTCATTGGTATCACCGGGCAGGGAAAAACCCGTGGCATGGCAACAAAGCTAGAGATCGAAGCAACAATCAACCAGCATTTAGTATTCGTAAAACCCTCTCCATCTACTTGTGACGTAGACTACCTCCATTCACTTTTTGAAATAGCCTATTTATACCTAAGAAACGAGAGTGATGGCGGAGGAAGCACGAAAGGAGCTATCACTTGCGGTCAAATTGAAAATTTGTCTATCCCACTACCTCCCATTTCCGAGCAGCTCACCATCACACAGGAGCTTCAAGCAGATCAAAATAAATTGATCGATGTGGCAACAAAAGTCGGGAAAGTTATAAAAAGACTCCAAGAATACCGCTCCGCCCTGATCACCAACGCCGTCACTGGCCAGATCAAGGTAAGCGGATCGCCATAACCAGACAAAACGCACCACACCGGGGAAGCCCATGCATCAGGAAATCTACTTCGAACAGGCCATGGAACAGTCGCTGCTGGAAAACGGCGGCTATGAAAAAGGTGATGCGGCTGACTTTGATCCGGCACTGGCGCTGTTTCCCGATGAAGTGCTGGCGTTTATCGAGACCAGCCAGCCCAAGCCCTGGCAGGCGCTGGTCAAGCTTCATGGGGACCGGGCCGGGCAGGTACTGCTCACCGCCCTGACCAAGGAGCTGGCCTCAAAAACCGCCTTGCATGTGCTGCGTCATGGCTTCAAGTGCTTCGGCAGGACGTTCCGACTGGCCTGGTTTGCCCCCAACAGCACCATGAACCCCCAGGCGGCGCAGCGGTATGCGAGCAACCGCCTGCGGGTCACCCGGCAGGTGCATTTCAGCGAAACACACCCGAAAAAGTCCCTGGACATGGTCTTGTCGGTCAATGGCCTGCCGGTGGTGACTCTGGAGCTGAAAAACCCCATGACCGGGCAGACCGCCGACCACGCCATGCACCAGTACCGCAACGACCGGGACCCGGCGGAGCCGGTTTTCCGCTTCAAGGAACGGGCGCTGGTGCACTTCGCTGTGGACCCTGACCAGGCCTTCATGACCACCCGCTTGAGCGGCGGCAAAACCTTCTTTCTGCCCTTCAACCGTGGCCACCATTTCGGCGCGGGCAACCCACCCGCCAGCGATGGTAATTACCGCACCGCCTACCTGTGGGAACAGGTACTCACCCGCGACAGCCTGATGGATATTCTGGCGCGCTTTCTCCATCTGGAAGTCAGCGAAACCCGGGTGGTCACCAAGCAGGGCGTAAAACGCCACAGGAAGGAAACCCTGATCTTCCCCCGCTACCACCAACTGGATGCCGTGCGAAAGCTGGTGGCCAGCGCCTGCGAACAGGGGCCAGGGCACAACTATCTGGTACAGCACTCTGCGGGCTCCGGCAAATCCAATTCCATTGCCTGGCTGGCCCACCGGCTTTCCAGCCTGCACGACGGCAACGACGAGAAAGTGTTCGATACCGTGGTGGTGATTACCGATCGGCGGGTTCTGGACCAGCAGCTCCAGAACACCATCCACCAGTTCGAGCACAAACAGGGGGTGGTACAGAAGATCGACGACAACACCCAGCAACTGGCCCAGGCGCTGGCCTCCGGCGTGCCGGTGATTATTTCCACCATTCAGAAGTTTCCCTTTATCACCCAGGCCATGGAAACCCTGGCCAACAAGGGCGAG